>JABDJF010000599.1 GCA_013002645.1 Myxococcales bacterium | reverse complement strand
GGTCCGTAATAGGTCGCCGTCGACTCGAACTCGTCCTTTCCACCGTGAACGGGGTAGGCCACCGCTTTGATTTTCTGCTCGCCGATGTGATCGGTGTACGTGTTGCTGAAAGAGCCTGGCACCGGGTGCGTGTTGTGCACCGGAATGAAGTGCCCGGCGTCCGCGAGGTTCTCGGCAATGGCGAGCGGCGGAGTCTTGATCGGAAGCTTCGCGTAGCGCCAAGGAAGGAACTCCGGGTCTTCCCATGCGTCGAGTACGGGAATCTCCCAATCTGGTCGGCTCTTCTCACGGTCGTGCCAGACGAATATCATCCCGTTGCGCTCGAGCACCGGCCAGCACGCCAGGCCGGCCTTCGGCGGAATACGTTTGGCGTACGGGATCTCGATGCACTGCCCCGTGCCATCGAACTTCCAGGCGTGAAACGGGCAGACGATCCCTTCGCCGACGATCTTGCCGCCGTGTCCGAGGTGCGCACCCATGTGTGGGCAGTAAGCATCGAGAACCTTCGCCTCGCCCGACGCTGTTCGGAACAACACCAGCTCTTGGCCGAAGCGCTTGAGGGGCACGACCTGGCCGGCCTCGAGCTCGTCGGAGAACACGAGCAAGAACCAGCCCCTGGCAAAACCCGCCCACGGTTCCGTCTCCGTTTCGTTGCTCATTGAATGCTCCGATTCTCTTCGCGGGGACCGGAGGAAGCGCCGGCCAACTAGAACGTGTTCCACTAGAACATGTTCCATTTCTTCGGGCCTGGCAAGAAGCAAGTTCGATCATTTTCTGTCTAGGTATTGACGCCCAAAACTTAGACAGTAGGTAAACAACAGTGCCTCAGCATGAACTTCTGGAGGAAAGACCAATGCGAACCAAGTTGATTTTACTTACCGCTCTCGTCTCGGTGGCGCTCGCCGGCTGCGCGAAAGACGCGCCAAGCACAGCGACTGCCGCCGCCGCAGCGGCTACCAATGGGGACATCGTTGCCGTCGCCGCAGGGGCCGGCCAGTTCAACACCCTCGTCGCAGCGGTCAAAGCCGCGGGCCTGGTCGAGACGCTCCAAAGCCCTGGGCCGTTCACGGTCTTCGCACCGAACGATGAAGCATTCGCGAAGCTTCCTCCCGGGACGCTCGACAGTCTCCTACTTCCAGAAAACAAAGCCAAGCTCGCATCGATCCTGAAGTATCACGTGGTCGCTGGTGAGGTCCTCGCCGCCGACGTCGTGAATCTCTCGTCCGCGGACACGGTCGAAGGTCAGTCCGTCCAGATCAGCGCGAGTGATTCCGGAGTCATGGTCAATGACGCTAAAGTCATCGCCACGGATGTGATGGCGTCCAACGGTGTGATCCACGTCATCGACTCAGTGCTCATTCCCTCCTCCTAGTCGTCAACTCGAGGCTGCCGTCGAACGGGTCGGCAGCCTCTTTTTTCCCGGTGCAGGGCGGGTACTCGCTGCAGGAGCACGCAAGATGGATGACCACCACCACCACCACATTCATCGTCAGGCGACCAAGCGTGACCTCGAACCGTGGGTGCTCGTCCCTGTGCCGATTTCATCATGACTGACAATGTAAAAGAAATGAACGGTCTGTACCCCATGAGGGTCGTTTCCAATCTGACGGGATTGTCCGCGGACACGATTCGCGTGTGGGAACGTCGCTACGGCGCAGTCGCTCCCGACCGAACCGATGGGAACAAGCGCAGATATGGCGGCGGCCACGTGCGACGCTTGGTTCTTCTGCGGCGTGTGACCGAGCTCGGGCATTCCATTGGTCAGGTCGTCCACCTTTCAGATCAGGAGCTTCGGCGGCTCATCGGCGACTCCAGCCCCGAGATCGGAAGCCAGGTGTCGCTCTACGCGGCAATCGTCGAAGACTACTTGAAGGCGATCTTCGAGTACGACGTGCGGCGGGCGGAGTCGATTCTGACGCGAACGGCCGCGATTCTACCCCCGATGACCCTGACGCTCGAGGTCATCGTCCCGCTGATGCGGCGGGTCGGCGAGGCATGGAACGCGGACCAGCTTCGAATTCCGCACGAGCACATCATCTCGGGACAGCTTCGCAGCCTGCTTGGCGCCCTCATGCAGCACGAACAACCCGCAAGCGGCGCTCCGCGAATCATAGTCGCGACCCCCCCCAATCACCTGCACGAGTTCGGCGCCATCATCGGTGCCTTCATGGCTGCAGGCCGTGGCTTCGAGCCGATTTATCTCGGCACCCACATGCCCTTGGAGGAAGTCGCAGAGGCCGCCGAGCAGAGCGGGGCGAGCTTAGTCCTCTTGAGCGTCGCTCGCGATTGTGAGCCCGGCGAGGCGCATGACCTGATCGCGGACATCTCGAGCCTTGCGAATCAACACGAGGTTTGGTTGGGAGTTCCGGAACAGCACGTGCTCTCCCGGTTCCCTTTGCCGGTCAGACTTCTCCATCGGTACGAGGACCTGGACGTCGCGCTCACGACTCAACCCGCCCGTCGGCGGGAAAAGTCGGGCTGACCGAGAGCTGTCCCACGTCGCAGAAGACTTCAGCCTTCTTGATCGGCGCGACTCCCCTATACTCTGGCGATGATTCATCGCTTGGGCTGGATTGCGTTCTGTGTTCTCGGGGTTGCAGTTGGCGGCTGTGACTCCTCGACCGGGTCGGCCGGCGGTTCTGGCGGCGCCTCGGGCGGCGGTGGCACGGGAGGTGCGCCCCGGCTCGTGGTCACCGCGGACTGGTTGAATCAGTCGCTGACGCTTCTCGACTACGCGAAGCTGACTGACGGCGAGAGCGACGGACCGTCATCGCGGTTGTTCACGATCGATCTTTCAGAATGGGAGCCGGGTCCAATCGAGGTCGAGATCAGTCCGGATGGCACAGCTGCAGTGGTCGCCGTCGGCCCGGCGTTTTTCGACTCCGGCGTAACCAACACCTTGATCGGCTCTCCTGAGGTGCCGCCCGGCGGTACGCTGCTGATCGTTGACCTAGATACAGGCGATGTCACGGAGCTGGTCACCGAGGATGTCCCGCTCGGGATCGCGATCAGCGCCGATGGCGCCCTGGCATATACGGCGAACTACGGGACCAGCGACGCCCCGGGGGATACGCTATCGATCATCGACATCGCCCAGCGCCGAGTCATCCAGGAGATCTCGCTTGACGGCAGGCCCGAGCAAGTCGCGCTGAGCCCGGGTGGCACCCTTGGCGTCGTCAACATTGCGGGCGGAAGCGGCGGCATTCACATTTTCGAAACCGCGGACGTCGAAGGCACGCTCAGCCCGCTCGTACCGACTGGCAACGATCCATCGGACGTCACCTTCCTCGACGACGAAACCCGCGTGGTCGTGGCCAACAGCTTCAGCTTGGACGTTACGCTCGTCGACATCAGCGACCCGAGTGCGCCCACGGTGATCGACAGCTTCGAGATGGAGGGCGGGTTCCCGTACGGCGTGACCTATATGCCAGGCCGCGATCAGATTCTCGCGCCGACCGGGACCGGGTCCAATCTGGTCACGATCGACCGCGACGCCGATGTGCTCATTCCAAGGCTGCCGCGGATGCTTCCAGGCCGCGAGTTCCCCCTCACGGCGGCGGTCGACGCAGCCGAGACCTTCGCGTTCGTGGCCCACGTCGTCGACAGAGAGCTATCGATCATCGACCTCGAGAGCGGAGCCGTACGGTCCGTCAGTTGGCTCGCTGCTCCAGGGCCAACGTACGTCGCCGTCCAACCCTGAACGGGCGAACACCGGCGTAGGCGGGGTTCCGCTGATGACGGAACGCGGGCCCCGTCGGCGCGCGCTGTCTATAGTGATGTGAAGAAGAAAAGGGGGGTCTTTTCTTCATGGGGGATGAATGATGTCTGTGCTTCGTGGTTGGGGAATTGCTGGTTTCTTAGTTGCTGCTGCGCTTTGGTTGGCGCCGGGTCAGGCGCGCGCGTTCCCCGATGAGCCCTACAGCCTCGACGAAGGAAAGAAGGCCCATACCCAGCGGTTTCACATCCTTGGCGAGATCGCGCTGTTCGGCGGCAAGCTAGAAGGCGACCAGCGGTCCATCGTCGTCAGCCCACTGATCGAAATGCGTTTGCAGCTTGCCTACAGTGTGTTGCTTCAGGTGACGTGGGGGATGTCGTACGTCAACGTCGACCGTGAGGATGAAGACATCGATGCGCAGAACGCATTTCGGTCCGGCAACCCCTATGTGGCCTTTCACTACCAGGGCAAGAAGAACCAGTTCTCCTATCGCCTTGGCGTGGGCGTGACGATACCGGTCGCGACGGTCACCGACGACTTGAATGAAGTATTCGCGCAGCAATCTGCTTACACCTTGGCCGCTGCTGTGCGGGGCAACACCAACTATTGGCTTTGGGATGCTCACACGGTGAGCGTCATCGTCCCGATTGCGTTCGAACGACGCAAGCCGAGCGGGTTTCTCTGGGGCGCCTACCTGGACACCGGCGCGCTGATCAAGATCGACGAGAAGAGCAACCGAACCTCCAAAACCGATTTCATCATGCAGATGATGGCGATGATGGGTTATCAAGCGACCGACTGGCTTCGAGTTGGCTCGAGATTCAGCCTGGTATTGATTCCCAAATTTGGACCGGCCAAAACGCAACTTGCCGTCGAGCCGTACTTGCGTTTTGGCAATGAAAACGGATTCGGCGCGATCCGCCTCAACATCAACCTCGACAATCCGTACGGGTTCTCCTTCGACGACCGCCAGGTTTGGGGCCTTCGAATCGGAGGCGGCGCAGCCTTCTGACGCGACATCTTTGCCCACGAGCGGAAGACCTCTTATCTTCACGTTGCCCCGAGACCCCGGTTTGGCCTCGGGGCAGGGTTGGATATCGTGTTCCTGGTGCCTGCGCTGGCGGTGGCGCTCTTCATCTTCGTGATGGGCGCATGGGGGGTTTTCGCCCCGGGGTCGATCTTCGCTTTCATCTCCGGTTGGAGCTCGAAGTCGGGTTTCTGGCTGGCGGTGCTCCTGCGCCTTTGCTTCGGGCTGTCTCTCTGGTTCGCCGCGCCTGAGACGCGCCTGCCGATCCTTCTGCGAGTCCTCGGCGCGGTTGCCATTTTGAGCGCGGCGAGCCTTCCCATGGTTGGCTACGAGCGGTTCGAGCGCGTTCTCCGGTGGTGGACCGGCCACTCGCCGTTTGTCATGCGCCTGTGGTCGCTCCTGGCGACGGCAATCGGCGGGCTGGTGCTCTGGTCGCTGACCTAGCCGAAGATCGGCAGATCTTCGCCCGCAAGCGGGAACGCGGCTTTGAAGTCGTTCGGGACACCCGCGAGGTTGCGCAACGCACGGTGTACGTGGGCGATCGAAAGCCTCGTTCCCTCAGCCGTGTCCGGCGCGCCGGTCGGCAGCAAGGTCAGCGGATCGATGAGCTGGAGACCATGCCGGTCGTCGGTTCCGCCGATGACGCGGTTGCCGGGAATCCCAGGGCCCATCATCATCATGCTGCTGATCGGCCAATGGTCTTTGCCGTTTCCGTTGTTGTACCCCGGCGTTCTACCGAAGTCCGAGCCCATCACGACCGCAACTTTGTCCGCGATCCCCAGTCGCTCTGCTTCCTGCATGGCGAAGTTCGCGCCGTTGACGAAGTCGATGAGTCGCGGCAGGTGATTGCCGTCGTGGTTACCGTGCGTGTCGAAGCCGCCGCGGCTTACGCTGACGCTGACCGAAAGGCCCGCCGTGTACGCCGCCAAGGCAACTTGGATTTGGCGCTCGAGCTGGTTGTTCGAGAAGTCGTCCGGGAGTGAGTCGGAGACTCGCTTGAGGTCATCCTGGCCGAGTCGAGCCAGCATGAGCTCGTTCTGGCCGTCCCAGATCCTCGGCAAGCGTTGCTTACCTTGCATCCGAAGCAGTCGAAGCTGCTGCTCTCGCTGGACGATGCCGGGGACCTCCGGATGGCCGAAGTAGTTTTCCTCTGAGCCGGTCGGATCCGGGCGAGAGGGGTGCGCCAAGTTGTGCAGGAGACCGCCGTCACCGAGCGGCACTGCATTGGTGACGCCCTGCGTGTCGAGGTAACCGCCGTAGCCAATCAACGGCATCGGCAGATTGGGGCCGTGCGTGGCCGCGATCAGTGCGCCGATCGGCGGATGGCCTTCGGCCGTTCGGCCGCTCCAAGTGCCACGGGTGCCCTGGTCATGGCCGTTGGTCGTCGTGTCCATCCCGTTGATGACCAGCAGGCGCTCGTAGTGTGTCTGAAAGAATGCATCGAGCGCCGTTCCGCCGTCGCCGAGCGGCGCATAGTCGATGTTGCCAGCCGTCCGGATGTCGCTCTTGAGGAAGCGCCCCATCGGGTCGTTCTCGTTCTCGGTCGCGCGCCCCTTCGGATCGCACAGGTGGGTGGGGTCCCAGCCGCCACCTGCATGCATGAAGATCCAGTACGTGCCCGTGTAGGCCGATCCGGTGATCGGTTGGGCGCTTGCGCGCAGAGGGTCCATCGCTGCCGGCAGGACACAGGTCAGCCCGGCCCAGCTTGCCATTCGTATAAAGTCACGACGATCCACAGCTAGTCCTCCCTCACTCGTACAGGTATCGGTAATCGGACAGGAGGTAACTCGTCGCGGCCATCCAAGCGCGAATGGAGTACTCCGTGTCCCGGTTGATTCGGCGGCTATCGGGCAGGTCCGCGCCGGTAATTCGGTCGTTGTTGAGGCGGCACGGGCCAGCGAGCTGATCGGACACCGACTCATCGGCCAGGCCTTGCCGGCCTAGGTTGTACGCTTCCACGAGAACGATCATGGTTGCCGCGATTTCCTCGTCGCCACCGGTGAGATCCTCGCCGAGGAGCCTGTCGTGGAGATGGCGCACCGCCTCTCGCACCTGGTCCGAGGTTTCCGACAGCGGCGTGTTC
>JABDJF010000539.1 GCA_013002645.1 Myxococcales bacterium | reverse complement strand
AACGACACGATCACCGCGCTGGCGCGAGACGACGGCCGAATCCTCTGGACCTACGCCAAAGAACCGACCGAGGAGATCACGATCGCTGGGCACGCCGGCATGCTGCTCGAAGACGGGCGGCTCTTCGCGGCCTTTACCGACGGCGCCGTCGCGGCGATCAACCCGACCGATGGGCGTCTGTTTTGGGAGATTGAAACCTCTTTCGATGTCGAGCTTCGGCCCGGCAACGTCCCGCAATTCCTCGATGTCGACACGACGCCGGTATTGCGCAAAGGGACCCTCTACGTCGCCTCGTTCACCGCCGGCCTCTATGCATTGGATGCCACCAGCGGCACGGTGGAGTGGCGGGATGCCGCGTTTACAGGCGTCACGGGGCTCGCGACGGCCGGGCGAATGCTGGTCGTCTCTTCGGCCCGGCGGGGCCTGTCGCTAATCGACCTTCGGACGCGCGAGGTGCAGTGGGAGAAGGCCCCGGAGCGAGGCGCACCGACGGCGCCCATCGTCACCGAGACCGGCTCGGTGATCTACGGGGAGACTCGGGGCTCGCTGCTCGCGCTCTCACTCGCCGACGGACGTGAAATCGCGCGGGCCGAGGGCGGGGCGGGCTTTTCGGCGACCCCGACCGTGCTCGGAGGCTTTGGCGGCGCCCTGTCCAACGGCGGCCGGTTTCTGTTCCTGCGGGTCAACTAGCGACGATTCTCGAGGGCCGAAGTCCGTCTTCCGCGCCACGATGGGACACGCCAGAAACCCTTGACACTGGTCCGGTGTTCCGTAGGGAATCGCGTTGGTCAACCGAGCCGCGGGACTGCTAGCTTGTATGTGGGGTGGCACGCTTCAGATTGCGATATCAGTCGACCAACCTCGAGCTGCGGCTCGGGGAGTTCGCCATTGGTCGAAGCTCGGCCTGCAATCTGGCGGTGGCCGACGGGCTCGTCTCAAGGAAGCACGCTCTGCTCCGGGTCGAACCCGAGGCCGTCGTCCTCGAAGACTTGGGCAGCCGCAACGGCGTCGCCGTGAACGGCGTCCGAATCGAGGGCGAATGCCCGTTGCAGCACATGGACCGCGTCTACATCGGCTCCCAGGAGCTCGTGCTCATCGACGCCGACAAGATGAACGACCGCGTGGCGACCGACCGGCACGTCGCGTGCGACGTCTGCGGCGCGATCAACGGAAGCGCGAAGCGGTACTGCGGCGACTGCGGCGCGCGCCTCGACTCGGAATCGAGCGGGACTTGGCGAGAGCAGGACCGAGCGGCAATGCCAAGCCTGCGGGTCGAGGATTCGCAGCGTGAATGGGGGAATTCGGAGAGCACCCATACGGCTCGGGTGCTCGACGTGCTCGGAACGATTGCCTCTAAAGCGATCACGATGGGCCGTTTCGACGAGGCCGAACGGATCCTGATCCCGCACCTAGACACGCTCCTCGAGCGAGCGCTGCGACACCGGCCTCTGAGCGATTCCGCCAAGGACGACCCCGAGGCCATGTTCGACACCGCGACCAGCTACGCGCTGCAGCTTGCGCAGGGGCTCAAGGACAAGAGGTGGATCGACTGGGTGTTCCGAATGCACACCGCGACCGGGCGCGTGATGACCGCAGAAACCATCGAAGCGCTCCACGAGGCAGTGCGTCGCAATGAATATCACAGCGGGAAGTATCTGCGCGCCTATCTCCAAGTCATGGAGAAGCGTGAACGAAGCGAGTACAGCCCATCGGAGCGCTTTCTCTTGGGACGCCTCGACGGTCTCGCCCAAGTCGTTTTGGCTCGCTGAGACTGGCGGAGGGTGCCGAAGTTGCGGCTGCGGCTGTGGATCCTCTAACTTGAAGGGGTATGGGAGGGACTCGGGAGATCGCGCCCCGCTGGCTCTGTTCCGCGCTGGTGCTTTGCGGCGCTCTAATCGCGTCCGGACCGACCAGCGCACAAAACAGAGCGGACGATGCGGCGGCACGCAAGCAATTCGAGCGTGGGCGTGCTGCCTTCGAGCAGAGCAACTACGACCAAGCGCTCATGCACTTTCGGAACGCGTACCGCCTCAGCCACCGGGGACAGCTTCAATACAACATCGGCATCACCGCCGCCCGCCTGCAAAGCGACGAGGAGGCTTTGGTCGCGTTTCAGGACTACCTCGAAGAAGTCGAGAATCCGCCGCGCGAGCAAGAAGTGCGCAATCGCATCGCCGGCTTGGAGCAGGCCATCGAAGCGAAGCGTGTGGCCGTTGTACCGACCTACGAGGGCGCGGGCCGCTCCGAGGATGCAGTGGGCCGCAAGGTTCCGAAGTCCGCCATCGTCGGTTCATCGGTTCTGGGCGCCGTCGGCGTCGCTGGAATCGTGACCATGGGCGTAGGCTTGGCGCAAAGCGGTCGCTGTGTGGAGGAATCGAATGGTACGTGCGTGAGCGAACGAAGCACGAGCCCCTGGACCTGGGTGTACGGATCGGTCGGCGTTGCGGCGCTGGCAGGCAGCGTCACCTGGATTCTGGTCAGCAGGAAGCGAACCAAGAACGAGCGGACGACGGCCTGGATGCTCACACCAACCGGCATCCTGGTCTCGGGATCGTTCTAGGTCGTTCCAGTTCGTCCTAGGTCAGCCGCCGCAGAAACCGGCGCAGGCGACATTGGTCGCGGTGGTCGAGCATTCGAGCTCATCGGCGCAGGCGTACGTGCACGCGTACTCTGTCTTCTTGCCCCCAGTCACCAGCGCTCGGCACAGGCCGCCCGAAGGGCACTCGTCGTCGCGGCCGCTCGGGCAGGTCTCCCCGTTGTGGAAAGCCAGCAATGCGAAACAAGTCGTGAGC
>JABDJF010000527.1 GCA_013002645.1 Myxococcales bacterium | reverse complement strand
CGTCCGTGCCGATGGAGATGATTCTCCAGCCGAGCGGCCGGTTCTTGAGGTCGAGGTAGATGGCGACCGCATGCTCGCGGGTCGTGTCGGCGATGACACCGCGTAGAAAGGTCGCGACGTCGTCGCTGTCTTTGAGCGGTTGCTGCTCTTGATGCTGCTGACTGTAGTGCAGATGAACCTCGCGTATGAGGTGAACGCCATCGAGCTGGGTACTGAGCTTGGGCATCGAGCTCCTCCTTTTCTTTGTGCCGTGAACGCCGGCTCTCTCGCCCCGCCCGAGAGCTGGCTCGCGGTGCAAAGGAAGCACCGTATGAAGACCACCAAGCTCATCGATTCCGGGCTCTTCCCGCTCTCGCGTCAGTGCACAAAGTCCGCTCGGAGCTCGTGGAAGCTCCGCGGACCGAAGCCCGCGGAGCGGTGAACTAGGCCCGATGCCAGGCGTCTCGGTAAGTGGTTTCGTAGGTCTCGACGACGTCGTCCTCGAGCGTGGCCCCTGGGTGCAGGATGAGAACATCGCCGAGGCCCTCGTAGCGGTAGTCGGCGTAGGCTTCGCGGCAGGTGAAGCTCACCCCTTCGTAGTCGCACGATTTCATCGCGTGCTTGGCGTCTTGAATCGCGAGAAGTCGGGCCGCTTGGCGCGTGATCGTGAGAGTCATCGGTTCCTCCGTTTGAGATGGGCGTGTGCCTCGTTCACCCGAACTTCCGAGGCACAAGACCAAGTGAAAAAGGAGGAGGCTGATTCGTCGTCGAACACGCACCGGGCTCCCCGACGCAAACGGAAACGGATTCGCTGCGCGCGCACGCGACTGCCTCTGTGTCGTCGCTGCGGACCGATCCAACGCCCTACGATACCGCTCTATACTACGCGTCGCCGAAGTCCTTCCGCTGCACCAAGCGGCGAGGATGGTCCTCGCATTGAGGGCACCAGTATCGCTCGCCGGGTCCTTCGCCCTCACAGACTTCGTTGGAGTTCACGTGAACCCAGGCCGTCATTTCGCAGTCATCGCTGCCGCATTCGGGGCAGACCCAATCGAAATCGCTCTTCTCTCTTCCGGAGGCCATCTCAGTACTCACTCGCGTGCATGAGGGTCATCACCCTCACGGTTTCGGAGACGTTCGAGGCGTCTTCGGCTCCAAAGCGGAGCGAGCGATCGTAGTAGTCGATCTTCCAGAAGTATCGCTCGCTCTCGATTTCGACTGCGCCGAAGTCGCGCTCCCCGTAGGGGTCGTTGTCCTCGGTGAAGGTGTCAAACTCCGCGATAGCGTCTTGTAGGCACAATAGGAGCGGCTCCGGCAGGGCGCTCACGAGCGGCGTAAGAAGCACTCTCGTGGATCCGGGAAGGAGGCCCTTCCGGGCCTTGTCGTTGAGGTGCGCGATCTTCTCGGTCGGGGTCATGGTTCCTTCCTCGCTTGGTGTGGGTTCGTGAAGTGCAAGGTCTCTCACCCGACGTGGGAGAGCTGCGGTTCGCGAACCCTGCGCCGTGCGATCGAGCCAAGAACCCGACGCAAGGAGCGAGACAGAGAGCGACGGATGCCCCTGCCGAAGTCGCGTGCTACGAGCGGCGCGATGGCGAAGAGCTCGGCCACCGTGGTGTTCTGCGAGGCGTGCGGAGAGCGCGTCGCGGAGCTCGTCGACGACGATCGGCGAGCGCTCTGTAGCGAGTGCCACCTCGCCGCGCGTCCGGAAGAGACCCCTCCTGAAGAGGAACCCGATCCCAGCGATTGAACCGGCGCAGGTGCGCCGACATCTGTGAGCTGCCTCACACTGGCGCTAGGACGACATCAGACGCGCTCCCGCTCGGAGCGCTCGAGAGACTCACGCCTCACGAACAAGGGTCGTGCGAGGCAAGCCACAGGCCCTGTGATTCCGGGGTCTTGCATCCGCTGTCGCCCGCCGCGTGGCTGCCGCGCTTCCAGAATTCGACCCAGCTCGCGCAACTTTTGAGGGGGCAAAACCGATAACTGGGGGTGAGGACGGCAGCGCAATTCACTCCCCCTAACTCCAGCGCGGCAGCCTCTCAGAAAGGAGAGCAAGTCGTGGCGCAGATTGGTTCTAAGCAGGCAGCGGGTCTGGGGGGCCAAACTGCGCCCGCGAAGTGGGAACACAAAGGGGCATGGGCTGGCGGGTCACTCGACTCGCCAGCCCCCTTCTTTCTTTCGCCTCGCGTCCGACGGGGGCGAGTATGAAGATCAGCGAGCTCGAAGAGTTGGTGGAGCAACTCGACCTCGGTGAGCTGGAGGTGCTCCAGGAG
>JABDJF010000522.1 GCA_013002645.1 Myxococcales bacterium | reverse complement strand
TTCGTCGAGTTCAGCAAGATGCGCCCCGTTTTCACGAGCCCCTGGCTTTCACTCCTGCACTGGTTCTACCCGCCCTACACGGGCAAGCAGGAGCGCATGATCGACTTGACCATCAAGCTCAAGCCCTGATTCTCGCTCCTTCGCCTCAGTTGAGATCAATCGAGACTTGCTTGGTGCTGTCCGCTTTGACGTCGACGAAGATCCGTTTCGGAGCTCCAGTGCCGGAGCGCCTCAGCACCAGCTTGTGACGTCCGGCCGGAAGGGTCAGACGCTTCGGTGTGCTCCCCAACGACTTCCCGTCCTTGAACACCTCGGCCCAGCCGCCCCGCGTGACGAGGTTGACGGTGCCGGGCTTGCCGCTTGCTTGCTGTTTCGCACGGGCACGGCGCCTGCGAGGCGCGGAGGCTTTGGCCTTCGGCTCGACACGCGGTAGCGCAGCGGAGATCTCATCGACCGCTTCGGGCGTAGCCGGTTCGACTTTCGGTTCGGGTGCAGCGGGTGCGACGTTCGGTTCGGGCACAGCCAATGCGACGCCTGGTTCGGAAGGGAGTCGCGGCTCGGGCGCCGGCACCGTTTTCACCGGCGAAGCTTCCGCCGTCGCGGCGGGCGACGGTTCCGCGCTTTCTTCGAAAAACCCAGAGTGCAGCGCAGCGGCGCCGGCGCCTCCGATGGCGATCAGGCCCGCGAGAAGAGCGACGACCATGCGTCGCGACGGTCCGCCTTTGTGGGCCAGCGGAACAGTACCTGCGAGCGTTGGGGCCTGGGTCATGTCGAACTCGTCGGCCACTGGGATCGAGAGCACCGGGGCATGTCGCATCCGCGCGAGCTCCATGAGCTGATTCTTACGCGCCTCTCCCTGGGGAAAGAGCTCGCTCATCCACTGGGAGAGCTCCGCCGGGCCGACCAGCCCTTCGTGCCTGCTCAAGAAACGCCGCAGCGCCTGTCCCATCTCTCGCGCGGATTGCCAGCGTTCGTCTGGGTTACGGGCGAGCGCTTTCAGAGCGATCTCGTCGAGCTCTTTGGGAACCTGGGGACGGAATTTGGACGGAGGGGCGATGTCCTCGTAGAGCAGCGCGAACATCGTATTCGCCGTCGTGTCGCGTTTGAACAGCCGTTTGACGGCCAGCGCTTCCCAAAGCGCGGCGCCCAGGGCCCAAGTATCGATCCTCCGGTCGATGCGGCCCGCTTTGAGCTGCTCTGGAGCCATATATGCGATGGTCCCCTTTACGTCACCCGTGGACGTCTTGTGCAAGCGCTCCCGTGCGCTGGCGACTCCGAAATCGACGAGCTGCACGGCTCCGTCGTATGTGATGAACAGGTTTCGCGGAGAGACGTCACGGTGCACGACGTTCAGCAGATCACCATTGGCATCCTTGAGCTCGTGTGCCGCGTGGAGTCCTTCGCATGCATCCGCGATGATCCGCGCCATGCGCAGGGGCAGCAGCGGGCTACGGCGCTGCTCGGGGATCTTGGCGACCTGGGTGAAGAGACGTGCCAAGGGCTCGCCGACGAGATACTCCATCGCGATGTAGTACTCACCGTCTGCTTGGCCGAAGTCGAAGACGCTGCACACGTTTGGATGCGTGATACGCGAGGCGATCTTCGCCTCGTCGAGGAACATCTCGATGCAGCCGGATTCTTTTGCGAGGTGGGGATGGATCCGCTTGAGCGCGACCAGCTTCTCGAAGCCTGCCGTCCCATCGAGCCGCGCAAGGTAGACCGAACCCATGCCGCCGGACGCGAGCTCAAAGCGAAGCTCGTAGCGGCCGATACGCCCCGGCTTCGCGGGCAATGGCGGGAAGGTCTCCGCCGCCGATTCCACGGGAACCGATCCCAGCCCGTCCCCGGTCTTCACTTCTTTGGTGCCCAAGCTCACGATTCCCCACTCTTTTATAGCGCAGCTCAGCCGTTATTAGTAAAAGTTTTGATTCATACTTCACTTTTGCTAACTTATCTGGACTGGTTCATATGTCTACAAAACTCGGAATCATGGGGCTTTTGGGCGTTCTTTGCCTTCTTTCGACCGAGGCCAAGGCCCACTACCTCCTAGACGACGCCATCGCGTCCTACGAGGACGCTGACTTCCGGGCAGCGCTTCGTACCTTCAACCTCGCCGCGAGGGACGCGGACCTCTCGGTCGAGGAGCTTCTGCTGCTCTTCGAAATGAGAGCGTTGGTTCATCACGCGATGGGCAACGAGACGGCGATGCTCCGGGACTTGGAGCGCGTCGGGGCGCTTCGCCCACGCCATGAGCTCAGCGGGCTCGCGCCTCCGCCGGTGCGCAGGGCGTTCGAAGACATGCTCGCAGCAAACGGTGGGACGCTTGGCGTAGAGCTCCTCGTCGAAGAGAGATCCTTTGACGGTAAGCCCTTCGTGGTCGCCCGCGTTGAACGTGTCCCGAAAGGCCTCGTTCATCGCATCAGCTTGCAGTGTAGGGTCCAACCGCACGGCCGGCTCGTGGCGCGCACGGCGCAAGGCACGAGCGCGAGGCTTGCGCTTTCTGAATCCGGTGCGCATCAGGGATGCGATGCTACCGCGCAGACCCGGCGGGGCACAGTGCTGTTTAGTGCGAGCATCGATGGAACCTTGCCGGAGCCACCTGTAGCGGCGGAGCCACCTGTAGCGGCGGAGCCACCAACCGCGCCGCTGCCAGTACCCGTGCCAGCGCAGTCGCCCAGCGTATTTCAAATGCCTGAGTACAAAGGGCCCGTCGATGAGCCAAGCGCTAAGAAGAAAAAGAAGTGGCCTTGGATCGTGGCGGCCGCTGCAGTCGTGGTCGCAGGCGGCGTGACGGCGGGCGTCCTCATCTCGAAGAGCTCGAAGCAGAGCCAGCCCGCAGCGGGCGGCGTTACGGTGAGCTGGTGAGTACGACCCTCCATAGCTTGCGCGTCGCGGCCCCGGCCTTCGGCTTGCTGGCGCTCCTTGCAGCCGGCTGCGGGGGCGAGTCAGGCTCGGACGGGCTCGCTGTCGACGTGACCTTCGCGCCGGGTGTGCCACGGGCGTCGCGCGACGAAGCGATCCGCGTCGAGATATACCTCGTCGACTCCTGCGACTCGATCGCAGTGGGAGACCGGCCTAGCGACGCTCTCGACAGCATGTACGTTCTACGCGACGGAAGCGCGGGGCCTTCGATCGGCATTCCCGATCCGGGTGAATACGGGCTCTACGCCGTCGCGCAAGACTCGGACTGTGCGGTGGTGGGCGCCGGTTGCGACGACGTGAGCATCGGCGCTGCTCCTCAAGCGGCTTATCCTGTCGAGCTGGGCGCATTTGCCGGTCAGGGTTGCTTCGCGAATCAGCAGTGCTCGACCGAAACCGGCGAGTGCCTCGGCGGAAACGGCGAGTGCGTGGACCTGGACTCCGACGGCCTGGGTGACGGCACGCTCGGCAACGTGGGCTGCGTCGACACGACGACCGACTCGAACGATGACTACGAGCTGGTCTGCGCGGACACCGATGGCGATAGCTGTGACGACTGCAGCAGTGGGTCTTTCGACCCGCTCGACGACGGCACGGACG
>JABDJF010000500.1 GCA_013002645.1 Myxococcales bacterium | reverse complement strand
GCCAGAAGGTGTCGCTTCGTTCGAGCCATCACTTACGTCGTGTGCGCCGCGGCCGTTTCCTCGGTTCGACATTCCGCGTTTTCGAGTTGTCTCGCCTCTTCTTCGGTTGGCTGCCCCGTTTCTTCTTCGGGCCGGGTCGCTTCCTCGGCGCCGCCTTCCGTTCCTGGCCCGCATCACCGCGCTTCTTGGGCGCTCGCCCGCGCTCTTTGCCTCCGCTGCGTTGCATCCTGCGGACCTGCGTCGGAGCCTCCGCGGGCTGGTGCTCCAGCAGGGAACCAATGACGTCGCGCGCCTGTACATTGGCGTCCTCGATCCGCACGGTAACCGGATCGTTCATCGTGAAGATCTGCGCCGTCCTCGCACCGATCAGACGGATGCCCAAGTCGTCCGGTTCGTACCGGTCTTCGAGTTGCTCGAATTGGAGCAGGACGCTGACGAACGGATCTGCGAGCTGAATGTAGATGCCAAAGGGTGCAAAGCCCGAGATTCGCCCCTCGAACTCCTCTCCGATGTGCTTTTGCATGTAGATCGTCCGGTAGACGTCCATGACGTCGCGCTCCACGATCATCGCGCGGCGCTCGGACTCACTTGCCTGTGCGGCAAATCGCTGCAGCCGAGGTCGCAGTGAAGCCGAGTCTAGGCTTTCGTTCCGAATCATGCTTCGAAGGACGCGATGAACCAGCAAGTCTGGATAGCGTCGGATCGGAGACGTGAAGTGCAGGTAGTCCTTCGCCGCGAGCGCGAAGTGACCGGTGGTTGGGTCGGTGTCGTAGATCGCTTGCTGCATGGCTCGCAAGAGCAAGTATCGGAGCAGTGAGGCTTCGTCCGTACCCTCGATTCGACGAAGAAACTGGCTGAGCTGTTTTGGAGTCGACGCGGCTTCTTCCTCGAGCTCGTAACCGAAGGACTTCGCAACCTGGCAGAACATGGAGATTCGCTCGGGGTCGGGCTTGCCATGAACTCGAAACACGCCGGGAGCTGCGTGACGCTTGATGTGCGCAGCAACCGTTTCGTTGGTCACCAGCATCATGTCCTCGACGATGCGATACGCTTGTCGAATGCCTGGGTCTTTGCGGGACTGGACGATTTCCTTGGGCTCCCCGTGCTCGTCGAGGACGATTTTCCCCTCCGGAAGGTCGAAATCGAGTGAGCCTCGCTTCTGCCGGCGAGCTCGAAGCCTTTGCGAAAGATCGAGGAGAATTTTCAGGGTCTTGACCCGCTTTTCGGCTGAGGGCTGATGCGGGCCCTTGTCGGTGAGCCCGAGCGCGCGGGCGACACCCTCGTAGTAGAGCTTCCCGTGCGAGCGCATCACCGCTTCAAAGATACGGTGGGAGCTCACGTGGCCCTTTTCGTCGATGTGCATTTCGACGGCCATACAGAGACGGTCGCGATTTGGCACGAGCGACGCGAGGTTGGTCGAGAGCTCTGGCGGCAGCATTGGGATCGCCCGGTCCGGAAGATAGACACTCGTGCCTCGGCTGATCGCTTCGCGGTCCATCGGGCTGCCTTCGGTCACATAGTGAGAGACGTCTGCGATCGCGACGATGAGACGGAAACCTTTTTGGATCCGCTCGACCCAAATCGCGTCGTCGTGGTCCCGCGCGGTTTCGGGGTCAATCGTGACCAGATCGACGGCGCGCAAGTCCTCGCGATTCCGCACGACGTCGCGGTCCACACGGGCGGGGAGGGCAGCGGCCTCTAGCTCGACGTCCTCCGGGAATACCTCCCGAATCCCATCACGGATTTTGATCTTCTCCACCTCGATCCGTGCCACCCCTTGTGCGCCGAGCACTTCGACGATGCCAACCTCGGGCCGGTCCTCGCTCCGCTGCGGAAAGGTCACGATCTCTGCGAGGATCACATCGCCCTTTCGGACGGACTTCGGGACCTTGCCCACCACCCGCATCGGCGAGCGCAGCCGCTGGTCGTCGGGTTCGAAGCTCATCCCCCGGCCCCTTGGGTGCAGCATCCCGGTTACATTCTTCAGTCGCCGCTCGACGACTCCAACGATGAGACCTTC
>JABDJF010000590.1 GCA_013002645.1 Myxococcales bacterium | reverse complement strand
CCACTGACGCTGACGCTGTCACTGCCGCTGTCACTGCCGCTGTCACTGCCACCCCGAAGAGACGTCGCTCCGCGCCGTCCACAGGGCTTCGCTGCCTCTAGCCCCGTGGCGACGGAGTCGCTTCACGGGGCCCCCTAATGATCGTACGGCTCCCCCCGCGAGATCGAAAATCCCCGATAGATCTGCTCCGCCAAAAACAATCGCGCCAGCCGGTGCGGTAGGGTCATCGCCGAAAGCGATAGCCGCAGGTCCGCCTTTTTGGAGATCTCCGGCGGAAGCCCGTACGCGCCGCCGATCAAGAACACGACGCTCTGCACCGAATCGTTTTCGGCCCGCTCCAACCAAGTCGCTAGGCCCCGGCTGCTCAACGAGCGGCCGTCGACTTCGAGCGCGACGACGCGCGACCGATCCGGAATGGCTCGCGCCAGCCGGCCTGCGACTTCGTCGGCCTTCCCGTCCTTGATCTCGATCTCGTCGAGCTTGGCGTAGCGTCCAATGCGCGCATAGTAGTCGCCGAGCAGTGACCGCAGCTCGCGGTCCTTGGCCTTTCCAACGGCGATGATTCGTACGCGCACGACGCGAAGGTCTATGGGAAGTTGAAACCCTCGTCGGCCCGTTGGCCTTCGAACTCCACTCGATCGGCGTCGAGCCAGAGACCCTCGAGGTCGTAGTAGCCGCGCATGTCTTGATGGAAGATGTGCACGACCACATCACCGAAATCGAGAAGCACCCAGTTGCCCTGCGGCAGGCCTTCGACGCCCGAGCAGCGCGAACCATACTTGTGCTTGAGGTCCTCTTCGATGCCACGGGCAATCGCGGCGACCTGGCGATCACTTCGCCCGCTCATCACCACGACATAGTCGGTGTAGTCGACCTTGCCTTGGACATCGATGACCTCGATCTGCCCGGCTTTTTTGTCGAGCCCCGCCTCGGCGACCTTGAGAGCCAGCTCTCGGCCGCCTAGCTGATCGTCGTTCCTGGGGGAGCTCGGGTTCGTCTCCAGTTGTGCGCCTTCTGCTTGTTTGGCCAACTAGCCTCCTTGTTTACTGCCGGACCTGGCCCTCTCCTTGGCCAACCCATTTGAGCGTGCAGAGCTCAGCCAGGCCCATTGGACCATAAGCGTGAAGCTTTGTTGTCGAAATTCCGATTTCGGCACCCAGTCCGAGGGCAAATCCATCGTTGAAACGGGTCGATGCATTGACCAGAACCAGGCTCGCATCGACTTCCCGCAGCCAGCGATCGGCATGGGCGGCGTCTTTGGTGACGATCGCCTCGGTGTGATTCGAGCCGTGTTTTGCAACATGCGCGATTGCAGCGTCGATGCCGTCGACGACGCCGACGTTGAGAATCAAGTCGAGGTACTCGGTGTCCCAGTCGGCTTCGCTCGCCGACTTCACCCCGTTGAGGTGCGCCGCGGCCCGATCGTCGGCGTGGATCTCGACGCCCTTCGCGTCCATCGCGGCACCAAGCTTCGGCAGAAACGTCGGCGCCAGCGCCGCATCGACCAGAAGCGTTTCCATGGCGTTGCAAACGCCCGGACGCTGAACTTTGGCATTCAGGGCGATCTCGAGGGCCATTTCTGGGTCGGCGCTGCCGTCGACAAAGACGTGACACACACCTTTGTAGTGCTGGATGACAGGGACTCTTGCGTGCTCGGCGACGAACCGAATCAATCCTTCTCCACCTCTCGGAATGACCATGTCCAGGATACCATCAAGACCGATCATCACCAAGGTTGCTTGTCGATCGGTGGTAGGCAGAAGTGTGACAGCTTCCGGGGGCAGGCCCTCCGCCGCAAGCGCCTGCGTGAAAACCTCCGCGATCGCCGTATTGCTGTGAAACGCTTCTTTGCCGCCTCGAAGCAGTACGGCGTTGCCGCTTTTCAAGCACAGAGAGGCCGCGTCGGCCGTCACATTGGGCCGGGACTCGTAGATGATCCCGACCAGCCCGAGCGGTGCGCGCATCTTTCCTACGCGAAGGCCGTTATCGAGAACGCGCTCTTCGACGACGGCGCCAACCGGATCGGGAAGCCCAGCGACCTGATCGAGGCCGTCGGCAACACTCTCGAGACGCTTCCGATCGAGGTCTAAGCGATCGAGCATCGCTTTGGACAGCCCCATCTGCTGGGCTGCGGCCATGTCTCGCTCGTTCGCCTCGATCACCCGATCACCAGGTTCGCCGCGCAGCGCTTCGGCAGCCCGTCGCAAGACTGCGTTCTTCTGCGCGGTCGTTGCGTTGGCAAGCACGCGCGAGGCGTCTTTGGCTCGCCGGGCTAGGCCCGTCACGAGCGTGGTCAGGTCATCGGTCATAGCCCGTGACGGTAGCACCTTTTCCCCCAAGCGGGAGCCGGGCGGCTCATGCGCCATTCTTGGTTAGAACGATGTCGTCCCGGTGCACCACTTCGTCGCCGGCGTGGTTCCCGATTCGCTCCGCGATCTGGTGACTGTGCCCGCCTGCCAGCATGCGAACCTCATCGGCGCCATACCTCGCCAGACCGCGCGCAATCTCTTCTCCCGATTCGTCGACGATCGAGACGGCGTCACCAGCCCTGAATGAACCGGCAACCAAGACGACCCCCGCAGGCAAGAGACTCGAATGCCGCTTCTCGAGCGCACGGCAAGCCCCTGCGTCGACCACGATGCGACCCCGCGGCTTGAGCGTGTATGCGATCCAATGCTTCCGGCTCGGAAGTGGCGAGCCCGCAGGAAGCAAGAGCGTGCCTACGTCGTCTCCCTGCATCAATGCCCCGAGGAACTCCGGCGATGCCGCAGGACCGACGGCGACCGGCAGGCCGTGAAGCGTGGCCCGTCGGGCGGCCTCGACTTTCGACTGCATCCCGCCAAGCCCGACGTCGCTCTCGGGAGGCTTGATGAAGGCCTCGATGTCGGAGACGTCGCGCACGAGCGAAATGCGCGTGTTCTGGTCGTCGAGGATGCCGGCGACGTCGCTCAACAAGACCAGCAGATCCGCTCCGATGAGCGTGCAGACCATCGCGGCAAGCTGATCGTTGTCGCCAAACCGAAGCTCGTCGATCGACACCGTGTCGTTCTCGTTGATGATCGGAACGACGCCGAGCTTGAGGAGCTCGTCGATGGCTTCCCGCGCGTGTAAATAACGATCGCGGTCGGTCACGGCGTCGTGGGTCAGCAGGACTTGCGCGACATGGATCCCGAGCGGCTCGAATGCGTCTTCGTACGCCCGCATGAGCAGGGACTGCCCCGTAGCGGCCGCCGCCTGAAGCAGCGAGATCTTTTTCGGGCGCTCGCTCAGCCCCAGCCTCTCCCTGCCCAGTGA
>JABDJF010000449.1 GCA_013002645.1 Myxococcales bacterium | reverse complement strand
GCGTGGCCTCAGGCCTCCAGCCCCTCCGGCCACCTTTGCAAGCTGAGCCGTTCGACGCAGTCCCGCGTCGCGCCTTTTTCCGAGCCCCGCTATGACGCCGGGCCGTCCGTCGCACCCCCGCGTCGCGCTTTTTTCCGCGCCCCGCCCGTGAAGCCCTACGAAGTCAGCTTCTCGATGAGCCGATCGAGCTCGTCGAAGCTCGCGTAGTTGATCCGAATCTGTCCGCGCTCTTTGCCGCTTTCCTGAATCTTCGTTGTCGAGCCCAGCGCGCGGGACAAACGAAGCTCTAGGTCGCGCACATTGGTGCTCTTGCCGGCCTTCTTGGGCGCCGACTCACCACCATCGCCCCGCGCCGCACGGCGGGCATGGCGTTCGGCCTCGCGGACGCTCCAGCCCTTGGACACCGCGCTTCGCGCAAGCTTCTTCATGCTCGACACGTTCGGCGCCGAGAGTAGGGCGCGGCCGTGGCCTTCGCTCAGCTGGCCGTCTTCGACGAGGTCCATCACGTCCTTTGGAAGCTTCAAGAGACGCAAGGCGTTGGCCACCGTGGACCGTTCTTTGCCCACCTTGGTCGCGATGATCTCTTGCGTGTATCCGTAGTCATCGACCAGCCGCTGAAACGCGCGCGCGGTCTCGAGCGGGTTCAGGTCTTCCCGCTGCAGGTTCTCGACGAGCGCGGCCTCGAACGCTGCCTCGTCTCCGAGGTCATGTTGAAAGACCGGCACCTCTTTCAAGCCCGCCTGCTGCGCAGCGCGCCAACGCCGTTCGCCTGCGATGATCTCGAAACCGCCCGAAGCCCGCTTGCGAACGAGAATCGGCTCGAGGACACCGTGCTCTCGAATGGACGCGGCGAGCTCGGCAAGCCCCGCTGCGCCCATCCGGCCGCGAGGCTGCATCCGGCCCGGGTGGAGGTCCTCGATCGCCGCGGTGTTCCTCGCGGAGCGTTCCGACGCCGGCGGCGCCGCAGGAAGCAAGCCGTCCAAGCCACGCCCCAGGCGTCTGCGAGCCACTAAGCCGCTACCTCCAGATCCTCGAGCAACTCGCGCGCCAGGTTTAGATAGGTGTACGAGCCCCGCGACGAGGCGTCATACAAAATCACCGGTTTGCCATGCGAAGGAGCCTCCGCGAGGCGCACGTTTCGCGGGATAATCGTCTCATAGACGTGAAAGTGGCGCCGAACCTCGTCGGCCACTTCGTTGGCGAGATTGTTGCGCGAATCAAACATCGTGAGCACCACGCCATGAATCTCCAGATGCTCGTTCACCGAAGCGCGCACCCGCTCGATCGTTCCCACCAGCTGCGACAAACCTTCGAGCGCGTAGTACTCGCACTGAAGTGGGACCATGACGATGTCAGCCGCGGTCAAGGCGTTGATGGTCAACATGCCGAGCGAGGGCGGGCAGTCGATGACGATGAAGTCGTAATCGTCGCGCACGACATCGAGCGCCTTGCGCAAACGCATCGCGCTGTCGTCGGCCTGCAGAAGATCGCGCTCGGCCCCGACCAGGTCTTGCGTCGCCGCTATGACGTGCATGTACGGCATGTCGGTTTCGTAGATCACGTCGGCGGTCTCGACTTCGGCGAGCAACAGCTCGTACGAGCCCTCGAGGTCTTCGTCGCCGGGGCTCATTCCCACACCGGTGGATGCGTTGCCCTGCGGATCGAGATCGACCAAAAGCACGCGTTGCTCGGCCACGGCCAGGCTGGCCCCCAGGTTGACGGCCGTGGTCGTCTTCCCGACGCCACCCTTCTGATTGGCGATCGCTACCACCCGACTCATGGACTGCGTCTACCAGCGCAGGTCCGTGGTTTCAATCTCGTCCGTTTTTTTGCCATCTCGATCGCGCTGGGTAGGGTGTGCCGAGATGTAGGATAAAGTAGTCACATGCCATACCACCTCTGGGATGGCGCGGTGGCAAAAGGGAGGGGACATGCGCCCTAGAGGACCGAAGAACTATCAGAACATGGCCGAGTTCGAGCGCGAGGAGCTGCGCCGCCACCACAAGGCCGGATGGTCTCTGGACGATCTCTACTCCGAAGCCACCTTCGAGCCCGGCGAAGACGACTCACTCAAGAACGACGAGCCGAAAGAGCTCGATTTCGACTTCTGATCGCGCGCGTTCAGGGAACAGGCTCAATCGAGCGGCCCGCCGCCGGGCTGAAGCAGATGCTGCTCGTGACCGTAGTCGGCGTCGTGCTGCACGGGGCCGATGATGCCTTCGGCCATCGACCAGAGAAGCGCGAAGGCGATCGCGAGAGTCACGAAGCTCAAGACGATGAGCTTCGGGCCGGTCCAAAACGCGTCTTCCTTCGCGGTTCGTTCGGCCATCGACTCACTCATCGGAACGTTGTTGTACGTGTCTGGCATAAAAAAGCCCAAAAGCCTCTCGAAGCGGCTACTTAGTGCCATCCCGACGCAGGGTCAAATCAGCCGCATGGGGCCCGTTCGCTCGACAATTTGCGGCCCTGTCCTAGA
Source organism: Myxococcales bacterium (assembly GCA_013002645.1). Classification (GTDB taxonomy): domain Bacteria; phylum Myxococcota_A; class Polyangia; order Polyangiales; family Houyiibacteriaceae; genus SG8-38. Next base: position 9,052 of record JABDJF010000449.1, on the reverse strand, counting down.
ACGGCTTCGGCGCTTCGCCTGAGGAATCCCTTGTCTGCCATCGAGCTCATGACGCCGCGCATGCTCCAAGACATGCGACGGTCCTGCCAACTCGCGGCTGATTGCCTGATCGAGGTGGGAGAGATGATCCGCCCAGGTATTGCCACCGACGAGATCGACCGTTTCGTACACGAATACATCGTTTCCCGAGACGCGTATCCGTCCCCACTCGACTACAAAGGCTTTCCCAAGAGCGTTTGCACCAGCGTCAACGACTGCGTCTGCCACGGGATTCCGGGGGACCAAGTCCTCGAAGACGGCGACATCGTCAATGTCGACGTCACCAGCTATCTGCCGAAGGAGCACGGATACCACGGGGATACGAGCGTGACGTTTTACGTAGGCCAGCCGAGCGACGAAGCGATCCTGGTCGTGGAGACCGCGCGGCGCTGCCTCGAGCTCGGCATCGCGGAAGTGAAGCACGGCAATCGCATCGGCGACATTGGCGCCGCGATTCAAGAGTATGCCGAAGGCAAGGGGTGCTCGGTCGTTCGGGACTATGTCGGACACGGCGTCGGCCGCGAGTTCCACATGCCGCCCCAGATCCCGCACTTCGGCCGCCGCGGTAAAGACAAGCGCTTGAAGGCCGGCATGGTCTTCACCATCGAACCGATGATCAACATCGGCGGCTACCAGACCGAGGTGATGGACGATGAATGGACGGTTTTGACGATGGACCGGTCGCTCTCGGCGCAATTCGAGCACACGGTCTTGGTGACGCGGGACGGCGTCGAGGTGCTCACGGCTCGCAAGAACATCGTTCGCCACTCCGAGGACAAGCCCTGGGCCGACATCGGTCCGCTTTCGTCGCCCGCCGCTTGGCGCGCCAAGCAAGAAAAAACGGGCTGACGACATCGCCGCCAGCCCGTCATTCATGTCATAGGCTGCCGTTTACGGACAGGCCACGTCGACCGCGGTGATCGTCTTCGCCTGAGCCGGATACACGGCCGCCGGGAACTCGAGTGAGCAACCCGTCGCCGTCGGCATCACGTCTGCGACGATGTCAACGTTGGCAAAGACGATGACCGTGTCACCCCCCGCGATGAGCGTGTTACCGAGCACGGCGTTTTCATCGGCGTCAAACACGAGCGCGACCCCGTAGGTCACCCCGAGATCGGCAGTCTCGCCGCCCGTGGCGACCTCACCACCGAACTCGACGACGACGATCCCCTTCGCTGGATCGATGGCCTGGCCAATCTCCGACGCGACTTCCGCAACCACGTCGTCTGCAAGCACCTGCGGGTCGAGCCCGGCGAGCCCCGCCGCCGGGACGTCGTCAGCCAAGAGCTCACCCCAGGTATTTGGCGCGGTGGTAAGAAACAGTACCGTGCCAACCGGGGACTCGAGCGAGAAGTCACCGTTCATGTCGCTCGTCGCCGTCGTCGTCGTGCCGAGGACGCCGACCGTGGCTCCTTCGACGTTGGAGCTCCCCGCCAAGGCTTCCACGCTGACCGTCCCGGTGACGGTGGCTGTGGTGCCGCTACCGCCACCGCCGGCTGTTCCGCCGCTACCGCCGGAGCCGGCGCTGCCGCCCGAACCGCTGCCGTTGCTGCCCGACTCGTCGCCACAACCAACGACGCTGAAGACCAATCCCATACTCAAAACCAACCAAGCGTACTTATGCATGCATCCCCCATTCGGAGCCGACGTGGCTCCGGCAGCCGAACAGCCTAGCGAATCAAAGTCGGTCCCCCCAAATGCGGCCAGCTGACGCGGCTCAGCCCGGATGGGGGCGAACCGAGACATAGACGTCTCCCGCCTCATCCCGCACATGCAGTCGCTGGAGCGAAAGCCCCTCGCAGGGCCCATCGACGCAGTAGCCGTCGAGCAGGCGGTAGGTCGCTCCGTGCGTCCCACAAACCAGGTGTGCCCCATCTTCGCTCAACAGCTCCCCGGTGCCTCCGTCGAGCGGCACGGGCAGATGCCTACAAAGATTGCGATAGGCGACGATTGCGCCGTCCTCATCGCGAAGCACGAGGGCCGTGATCGGGATCCCGTCATCATCGTGGCCGAGCTGGGTCGTACGGACGATACCGGCGCGTAGCTCCTCTACCCGACAGATCCAGACTTCCATCTTCTCAATCCTTCCCGGGCGTCGCGTAGGTTGCGCGCGCGGGCACCGCGACGAGGTCTCGGCTGGGCAGCCAGAGGCCGGTCAGCCAGCCACCGTACACGCAGCCGGTATCGAGACCGACCGCATGGGGAAGGTTCTGAAGGCCGCGCACCGCATCGTGGCCGAACACGACCAGCCTCGGACCCGGCCAGAGCGTGGCCCAAGGCGTGCCCTCTTCGTAGCTTCTCGATCCGCTGCCGTCCTCGAGGATGCTCCGCATGTTCATCAGGTCGTAGGGGTCCTGCTCCTCCAGTGGCAGATCGACGACGAGACCGGCGTGAACGACGAGCGCATCGTGCTCGGGCAGCTCGAGCCAGAGCGGAAGGCCCGCAAGCCATCGCCAATCCTCCTCTCCGAGCGTCTCGGCCACGCGCTGATGGGCCGGCCGGAGCGTCGGAAGGTCCTCGCCCGCATGGCGCGCATCCCACCAATGCAGGCAGTGCTGATCGTGATTGCCGCGAACCGCCCTCCCACCGAGCTTCCGAACCAGCCGAACAACCCCGAGCGAATCCGGACCCTTGGCAACCAAATCTCCGACCAGAACCAACTCATCACCGTCCTCCCAGCCCGACTCCTCGAGCAGGTCCTCGAGCTCTTCTCGGCAGCCGTGGACATCTCCCACGATCAGGGTTCGGACGGTCATGTTTCGATCTTGGGCGCGTCTCGCCAGGTTTCCAAGTTCGTGCGGCCCGCGGGGCGTTGACAGCAGGCGCAAACCGGCAATAGAGCGGACTCCATGATCAAAGAAGGCCTCAAGGCTCCTGCGTTCAATCTGCCCTCATCCACCGGGGGCAAGCTGGCCCTCAAGGACCTCGCGGGCAAGTACGTCATCCTCTACTTTTACCCCCGCGACAACACACCGGGGTGCACCACCGAGGCCAACGAATTCAACGCGGCGCTTCGCAAAATCAAGGCGCGCGATGCGGTCGTCGTCGGCGTTAGCAAGGACTCGATCGACTCCCACTGTAAGTTCGCTGACAAATTCAAGCTGAAGTTCCCGCTGCTCAGCGATGCAGACGGCTCGATGCTGGAGAAGTACGGCGCCTGGGGCGAAAAGAACATGTACGGCAAAAAGTCGATGGGCATCATCCGCTCGACCGTCCTGATCGGACCGGATGGAAAAGTCATCAAGCACTTCCCCAAAGTCAAGGTGAAGGGGCACGTCGAAGCGGTGATCGAATCCCTCGACGAAGCCCGTAGCAATTGACACCTGGGAGAGTACCAGCGCATGGTTCCACTGCGATGAGCGAGCCCAGCCCCATGCCGGTGCCCGAGCCCCAGGAAGCGCCCGAGGCACTGGACCCAAACTTCCGGATTGAGCTCCCCAATTTCGAAGGGCCGTTGGACCTGCTCCTGCACCTCATCCGCAAGCACGCCCTCGACATCCTCGACCTGCCGATCTCGTTTATCACCGACAAATACCTCGAATATCTGAGCTTGATGGGAGAGTTGAACCTCGACATCGCCTCGGAGTATCTGGTGATGGCGGCGACGCTGGCGCACATCAAGAGCAAGATGCTCCTGCCGCGTCCGCCTGCCGATCAGGACGACGACGAGCTCGACGAGCTCGATCCGCGGGCCGAGCTGATTCGGCGTCTGCTCGAGTACCAGAAGTACAAAACCGTCGCTGCAGATCTGGGCGATCGCGCGATCGTCGGCCGGGACGTGTTCTCGGTCGGCACGCCTCCACCGGCCAGTCAAGAGCAGCCGCCTCTGGCTCAGGTGAGCGTCTTCAAGCTCCTCGACGCGCTCAAACGGATCGCAGACCGCGTCCACGCGTCCATTTCGCTCGAAGTGGACGCCGAGCGGATGTCGATTCAGGACCGCATCGGCAGCCTGGTCGATTTGCTTCGGGAGCGCCGCCGGTGCCGCTTCGACGAGCTTTTCGAGGACGTGAGCACCTCGTACGATTTGGTGGTCACTTTTCTCGCCCTGCTGGAGATGGCCAAGATGCGCTTGGCGAGCATCTATCAAACCGACCACGAGGAGCCGATCTACCTGGAGTACACGCTGCTCGACGCGTCGGGGGACGCGATGGTGCCCGCCGACGTGGCGCAGCCGAGCAGCGACCGGGTTGAGCCGCCGACCGACCATGATCTGCCAGCTGGTACAGGCGAGGAACGAAGGGAATCCGTCATCGTGCCGGCTGGCACCTCGGGCGCATACGCATGGAATGAGGACGAGCAAGAGCCATGACCCAGACAAACCTGCAGGCCGACAGCGGCGCTTCGGAAAACGGCGTGGCGGCACCCGTCGCACAGAGCCCGGAGTCGCTCAAGAATGTGCTCGAGAGCCTGATCTTCGTTTCGAGTAGCCCGGTGACGGCGAAGCGGCTGGCCCGGGCGGCTCGGTCGACCCTGGCGGAGGTTCAACCGCTGCTCGACGAGCTCGTGGCCGACTACGCACATCGCGGCGTGCACCTCTATTTCGTCGCCGGCGGCTACCAGTTTCGTTCGGCGCGCGAGAGCGCCGATTTCGTGAAGACGCTCGTCGCGCCGAAGCCGATTCGGCTCGGCCGCGCACAGCTCGAAACACTCGCCATCGTCGCCTATCGCCAGCCGCTCACCCGGCCCGAGGTCGATGATGTGCGCGGTGTCGACTCCGGCTCCTCGCTCAAGCTGCTCGCCGAGCGTGGTCTGGTGAAGATCCTCGGCCGCAAAGACGAGCCGGGTAGGCCGCTCGTGTATGGGACGAGCCCGGCCTTCCTCGAGTTCTTCGGCCTGAGCGGCCTTCAAGACCTTCCAACGCTTCAAGAGTTCAGCGACCTGAGCGACGAGCACCGGGCCCTGTTCGAAGAGAAGACCGGGGAGTCGGTCGACATCGCAGCCGCAGAGCTCGCCGCGGCGGAAGCCATGGAAGAGGCCGAAGAGGAGCTCTTGGCCCAAGAAGAGGCCGCGATCGCCGCTGCAGAGGCGGAAGCCGAGGATGAGGAGCCCGACGACGACGAGGACGACGACGAGGACGACGACGAATGACCTTTCAAGAGCTCATTCTGGCGCTCGAACGCTTTTGGGCGGAGCACGGCTGCCTCATCGTCCAGCCCTACAACTCCGAGGTCGGCGCCGGCACGTTCAACCCGCACACCTTCCTGCGGGCGATCGGTCCCGAGCCCTGGAACGTCGCCTACGTCGAGCCGAGCCGCCGTCCGACCGACGGCCGCTACGGGGAGAACCCCAACCGGCTGCAGCAGTTTCACCAGTACCAAGTCATCCTCAAACCGTCGCCGCTCGACATCCAGGAGCTCTACCTCGAGTCGCTGCGGGCGCTTGGCACCGACCCGCAGCACCACGACATTCGCTTCATCGAAGACGACTGGGAATCGCCGACGCTCGGAGCCTGGGGCCTCGGATGGCAGGTCTGGCTCGACGGGCTCGAGATCAGCCAGTTCACCTACTTTCAGCAGTGCGGCGGCATCGATTGCAAACCGATCAGCGGAGAGCTCACCTACGGGCTCGAGCGCATCGCCATGTACCTTCAAGACGTCGATGATGTCTACGAGCTCCAATGGGCGCCGGGCATCCGCTATGGAGACCTCTACAAGCGCGCGGAGTGGGAGTGGAGCACGTACAACTTCGAGCAGGCGGACACCGAGCTCCAGAAAAAGCTCTTCGAGGAGTACGAGAGCCAGGTCGCTGCCTTGCTCGGTCTCGGCGACAAGAAGGGGAAGGGCGGCGCCCTCCAATTCGACCGCCCGCCCCTCGAAAGGCTGGCGCTCCCCGCCTACGACGCGGTCATCAAATGCAGCCACTACTTCAACGTCCTCGACGCCCGCGGTGCGATCAGCGTGACCGAACGCCAGCGCTACATCGGCCGCGTGAGGATCCTCGCACGAGCGGTGGCGGAGTCCTGGTACGCACAGCGCGAGGCGCTTGGCTTCCCGCTTTTAGAGACCGCCGCCGCGGCACAATAGTTCAATCGAAGGGACGCCCCGTTGCGCCCCTGGATCCCGTCTGGTAGCAACGCCACTCCATGTCATCCGAGTTTTTGCTGGAGATTGGGACCGAGGAGCTCCCCTCGTCGTTCGTCAGGCACGCGCTCCGCTCGATGAAAGCGAGCGCGACCGAGCTGCTCGGCCAGGCGCGGCTCAGCACCGACTCGCTCGAGGTGAAGACGCTTGGCACGCCGCGGCGTCTCGCGCTCCGCATTCGGGGCCTGGCCGAGCGGCAACCGGACCGCGACGAGACGATTCTAGGTCCGCCTTGGGCGGCTGCGTTCGAGGCGGACGGCTCGCCGAAGAAGGCGGCGACCGGCTTCGCGAAAAAGCACGGCCTTCGCATCGAGGATCTGCACAAGCAGACCACCGACAAGGGGGACTACGTCAGCGTACGGGTCCTCGAAAACGGCGAGGCGACCAGCGAGGTGCTTGCCGAGATCCTGCCGCGGCTCTGTCAGCAGATCAGCTTTCCGAAGTCGATGCGCTGGGGTCCGGGCGAAGTCGCATTCGGCAGGCCGATTCACTGGATCGTCTCCTTGCTCGGAAGCGAGATCGTTCCGTTCGAATTTGCCAACGTCCGGGCGGGGCGCGCGACGCGCGGGCATCGCTTCCTCGCTCCCGAGAGCTTCGACCTCGACGAGGCGGGTCAGTACGAGAAGGCGCTCGAGCGCGCGCACGTGATCGTCGACCTCGAGGTCCGCAAGGCCCGCATGATGGAAGGGCTGCTCGCTTCGGCGAAATCACTCGGCGGTCTTCTCGAGCCCGACGCCTTCCTCGCGGACGAGTGCGTGTCGCTCGTCGAGGAGCCGTTCACCGTGCCGGGGGCCTTCGACGAATCGTTCCTCGAGCTGCCCGACATGGTCGTCATTTCGGTCATGCGCGATCATCAACGCTACTTCGCGGTCCGCGCCTCTGACGGCGGTGCCCTTCTCCCCGCGTATCTAAACGTGGTCAACACCGCCGAAGATCCGGACACCATCGCCAAGGGCAATGACCGCGTCCTTCGCGCACGCCTGGCCGACGGGCGGTTCTTCGTCGAAGAAGACCGCAAGGCCCCGCTCGCCAATCGGCTCCCGAAGCTCGAATCCGTCGTGTTTCAATCCAAGCTGGGCACGATGGGCGCCAAGGTCCGTCGACTCCAGGCCAATGCCCGCGCGCTCGCCACCGCATCCGGGGCGGATGCCGATGCCTGCGAGGAAGCGGCGCGGCTTTGCAAGGCCGACCTCGAAACCCTGATCGTCTTCGAGTTCCCGGAGCTTCAAGGCGAGATGGGTCGCTGGTACGCCCTGCGTGAGGGAATCGACCCGTCGATCGCGGACGCGATCCGCGACCACTATCGGCCGCAAGGAGCCGATGATGTCGTGCCGGACCAAATCGTCGGCGCGGTCGTGGCGGTTGCGGACCGCATCGACACCCTCGTCGGCTGCTTCGGTATCGGCCTGGTGCCGAGCGGCTCGGCCGACCCATTTGCGCTGCGCCGCGCCGCGCTGGGGATCATCCGAATCGGCCTCGAAGGGCCAATCGACGTCGACCTTCGGGCAGTCATCGCGCAGGCGTACGGCGCATACGCCGGCGAGGCAGCGCTCGCGACCGCCGATGAGGTGCACGCTGCGCTCGACGGTTTCTTCCGCGGCCGTATCCGCGGGATGCTCAAGGACTCGTTCGGGGGTGATGTCGTGGACGCGTGCCTCGGCGCGTGGGACGGCACCTCGCTTCGCGACCTGCGAAGCCGGATCGAAGCGGTGACGGAGCTGGGCGCCGCCCCGGAGTTCGAAGCGCTCGCCATTGCATTCAAGCGCGCGTTCAACATCACGAAAGAGAGCGCCCGAGGCCCCATCGATTCGAGCCTCCTCGAAGCGGGCGCGGAGGCCGCACTCGCACAGCGCTTTGGCACGGTCCGGGACCAAATCCGCGAGGCGACCGGCGAGCGCCGATACACCGACGCCTTGAAGCTCGTCGCCAAGGAGCTCGGCGTGCCGATCGATCGCTTCTTCGACGAGGTGTTCGTGATGGTCGACGATGTGCGCGTTCGGGACAATCGCCTCCGTTTGCTCGGCGAAATCGCAGACACCGTCAATGATATTGCGCACTTCCACCAGCTCGGGACAAAGTTGCAGCGCCGTGACACTTCTGTATCCGCTTGACGCAAAGTTGGACTCGAACGTCCGTCTGCAGCTCCTCGGAAGGAAGGCGGCCGGGCTCGGAGAAATGACTGCGCTCGGGATTCCCGTCCCGCCCGGTTTCACAATCACGACCGAAGTCGGCAGGGAGTACCGAAGGAGCGGGTCGCTGCCGGACGGTCTCGAGGCGGCCGTCTCGTCCGCGATCCGAAACGTCGAGAATCAACTTGGCAGACGCTTTGGTGACGCGAAGCACCCTCTGCTCCTCTCGATTCGCTCGGGGGCCGAGGTCTCGATGCCCGGGATGATGGACACCGTCCTGAACATCGGCCTCGACGAACACACGCTCGAAGGTCTCGCGGCAGAGCGCGGGGACGAACGCTTCGCGCTCGACGCCTACCGGCGCTTGCTGCAGATGTACGGTTCGGTCGTACGCGGCATCGGAGCAGACCGCTTCCAGCACCTGCTGAGCGATTTGAAGCACGACCTCGGAAGCCCCCGGATGCTCGACTCCGAGCTGCCCGTGCACGCCCTCCAAGGGCTGGTCGCCTCGTACCTCTCGGTGATCGAGCAGGCCTCGGGTGCGCGGTTCCCGAAAACCGTTGAAGGTCAACTCTGGGACTCGGTCCGCGCCGTATTCGATTCGTGGGAGAATCCACGCGCCGCCAGATACCGGCGCATGCAGGGGATTGACGACGCCATCGGTACCGCATGCACGGTGCAAGCGATGGTCTTCGGCAACACCGGACCCCGAAGCGGTTCGGGGGTGGCCTTCACCCGCAACCCGTCGAGCGGGGAGCCGCAGCTCTACGGCGAATTCCTGCCGAACGCCCAGGGCGAGGACGT
>JABDJF010000439.1 GCA_013002645.1 Myxococcales bacterium | reverse complement strand
GAGTGGGTACGGGTTGGCCGACGACACGCTCGAGTTCGGCCCAGATCGTTCCGTAGGCGGCGTGCGCCTCGAACAAGCCCAACGCGAGCTCGAGAAGATCCTTCTCGGCCATCAGCACCTCCGCCAACGATGACCTCCCACTCTGGTAGCCATCCGCTGTCGAGCTGTAGGTCGTCTCTGCCTGCGGTACGAGGGTGGTTTCGTAGAGGCGCACCCTACGAACTGCGTCGCGAAGGTTGGCCAGAGTCTGTTCAAGCTCCGAAACCGCTCGGTCACGGGCCGCGCGCTCACGGGCTCGGTACATCGCACTTTCGGCCCGAGCCTCTTGTTCGGCAGCCCTGTATGCGCCACCCGACACCGGTACCTTGACGCCGACCACGCCGATCACTGCGTCCTGGCCGCTATCGGGTGTGCCCGGGTTCGGCGCGTCCCCAGTGACGATCCAGTCGAGTCCTAGCCCGAGCGAAGGTGCCCGCTCTCCTTTGACCGCTCGCGCCCGTTCATCGGCTGACGCAGACATCGAGGCCATAGAGGTCACTCGAGGGTGTTCAATCGCGGCTGCCTTGAGCTCGCTCTCTCCGGGTGCAGGCAGCAAAGCAGGAGGGGGATCGAGCTCCGGCCGAATGGGAGTCGCGGTGCCGTCGTCGGCGCCGATGACGCGAACGAGCTCTGCTGTCGCGGCGCGCTCTGCCTCGTCGAGGCCTGCGATCACATCGCTAATCCGAGAGATGGACAAGTCCACTTGTGCGAGATCCGACAGGCCGGTCCCTCCCGACTCTAGACGGGCGCGAACTTGTTTGGAGAAGCTGACCAGGATCTCGCGTTGGTCGCGTTGGACGAGTTTGTTCTTCTGAATGAACCAAAGTTTCCAGTACGCGCGCGCCACTTGCGCCGCGACGTCAAGTGCATGCGCTTCGAAGCGTTGCTGAGAGGAAAGTGCTGCATAGCCCGCGGCGTCCACGCCGGCAGTAAGCCGGCTGGGCCAGGGGAACCACTGCATGGCACCGAGGCGGTGCCTTTGGGGGCCCACTCGGGTTTCTACCGAACGGATAAACCCTCCGTACGTGAGCAAGAGCTCAGGCAGCTTGCGAGCCTGCGCCGGCCGCGCCAGAGCGGCCCGCCATGCCTCGAACGAGGCGCGTAGCTCGGGGCTATTGGCAAAGGCCCTTGCGATGTAGCTGGGTAGCGTGCCGAGAGGTTCAAGATGCTCCTCAGGGCCCGAGTCATCGTGCTCGCCGTGAACAAGGGCAGGCTGGTCCAGCCGTTGGTATACCCGATCGAAATCCGACCGGGACTGCTTCGCGATTTGGCTGCCGCACCCCACCAGCAAGAGCGTGCTGAATGTTGCTGAGAGGATAGGGCGCCGTGGCTTCTGCTGAATTTCGTACATCAAGGGTCCGAGTCTACTCGGGCGCGAAGCTGCACGTCCTGTGCCAACAGGCTGTCCTCCAAATGTTGCCGCTTTCGTGGCTCTGGCCGCAGTCTGTGACTGTCTCGGTCACGCCCAAGTAACTAAGACAGTTACAGGTCGGCATTGGTTGACCCGGTGATCGCTGAGACCAATGTATCCTTGGACGACGCCAGGCGGTTCAGACCATGGTCCCCATCGGGGACCCACCGAATGACAGATCGACGCGAACATTGGGAACAAGTCTACAGCTCCAAGGCACCTGACAAGCACAGCTGGTTCCAGCTTCGTCCGGAGGCGTCTCTCGCGCTTATCGGCACCGCTTGTTCTAGCCCGGCAACGCGGATCATCGACATTGGCGGGGGCACCTCGCATCTCGTCGATGAGCTCCTCGCGCAGGGCTACCAGAATGTGAGCGTTCTGGACCTAGCGCCGTCCGCGCTCGAAGCAACGAAGAGGCGGCTTGCTGCACAGGCAGACCGAGTTCACTGGATCGAGGCAGACATCACATCGGCCCCCATCCAGGAAACGTTCGACATTTGGCATGACCGTGCCGTCTTCCACTTCCTCACCGAGGCAAGCGACCGAGCCGCCTACGTGCACGCGTTGAAGAAATCGCTAGAGGTCGGCGGATACGCGATCTTCGCGACGTTCGCCGACGATGGTCCCGTGCGCTGCAGTGGTCTTCCCGTTGTCCGGTACAACCCAAGCTCGCTCCTCGCGGAGCTCGGTGAAGGCTTTGACCTCGTGGACACGCGACGGGAACTGCACAATACGCCGACAGGTCACGGTCAGAGTTTCGTCTACTGCCTTTTCCGACGCAGTGATTCGCCTGCCCCGCCGCACCTTCAGACTCATTGACCACTGCTTGGAACCGGAGCAGTCATTCCGCACGCCCTCGCCGTCCTGGTGCTCGCCACGGTGTCCGCCTAGCGGGGCCGGTGCGCACGAGTGGCACACCGTGTGCCACCCCAGCGTCGTGAGCTCCCCGCGAGACCCCGCGCAACTTTTCAGGGCCCAAAACCGATAACAGGGTAGTGGAGAGGAACTTTTGATATGAATAACAAACGTCGATCAGAGAGCAGTCGAAATGTGAGCGACCCACGGGTGTTTGGAACCCCGGAAGGTCTCGCCGTGGTGCTGCACACCGCTGCGTTGCTTGCGGAGATACGCATCGGCGAAACTCACGGCGCACGAGTGGCACACCGTGTGCCGAAAGCGTCATTCGAGGGCGTTCTGTGGCCGCCGCTGACTCCGCGCTGCCGCGAAAGGATTGAATAAACCTGCTACGGGAGCCTCTTGCTGCGGATTAAAAGTCCGCTGCTCTACCAACTGAGCTAACAGCCCGACGAAGGCCCGGGGCTGAATAACATGCCGATTTCCTGGGTCAAGTCAGCTTGTCAAAGGTGCCTGGTCCCCCTAGGACGCCCAGGCAATGGGGAAGCTTTCCGTGCCGGCTTCGTGCCGGGAGAAGGACCATGAGTAAGACCGCACTTCTGACGGGGGCCGCGGGCAAGGTCGGCAGTTATGCGATCGGGGCGCTGTCCCGGCGGGGGATGGAAGTCGTTGCGACCGACGTTCGGTCGGACGGGATCCCGACCGACATTCGCTTCGAGGAATGCGATCTCACCGATGCCAGTGCGGTCACTAGGCTGGTCGCCCGCGTGAAGCCCGACGTCGTGGTGCACTGCGCCGCGATCGTGGCGCCGGTTTCGTATGCGGAGCCCGAGCTCGCTGAGGCGGTGAACCTCGGTGGCACGGAGCACCTGATCTTTGCGACAAAGCGGCATGCGCCGGATGCGTTCTTCGTCTTCGTGTCGAGCTATGCGGCGTTTGGGCCTTGCTCACCGGAGAACCCGGTGCGTCGCTCGACCGATCCCTGCTCGCCCGACGACAACTACGGCCTGCAAAAGCTCACCGGCGAGAGTTGGCTTCGCCATTCTGGACTCCGGCAGTGCTCGTTGCGGCTCGGCGCCGTCATGGATCTCCGCAATCTGATGCCCGATCACCCGAGCTATCGGCCCTTCGTATTCATGGTGTCGCTCGATCAGCCCGAGCACGGCGTCGACGTGAGAGATGCTGCGCGCGCCATCGCTTCCGCCGCCGCGCAGCAGCCGGACGGCCATCTGTTACTGATCGGCGGCGACCAATCTTGGAAAGTCACCGCGCGCCAGCTGCGGGGAGAGGTGTTTGGCGCGATCGGCATGGCCATGCCTCCAGAAAAGGCGTTTCGTCCGAGCCCCGAGCTCTCGACTAGGGACGGCTGGTTTTACGAATGCTGGATGGACGAGAAGTACAGCGAGCAGATGCTCGGCTTCCAGCGCATCTCGCGGGCGGCCTACATGGACGAGCTCCGGAGTCGCTCTCGGGTTCGCAAGGTCGCCTTGTCGCCGTTCCGGCCTTTTGTTTCGCGCGCGCTGGCCGCGGCTTCGCCATACACCGGAAAGAACGCCATCGAGCCGGGCGCCACGCTTTGGGACGACATCTCTCGCGTCTACGAGCTGCCGCCAGACGTCGCTCGCCATCGGAGCAGCAGCCCGCCACCCCCGTCGCCCTTCGTCTGAAGAACAAGCGTTTGCTGCGTTTCAATCTACCGCGCGTAGCCGTGCGAGCACCGCGCCGGTGAATGCTGGGCGCAAGTAGAACCCGCGGGGCATCGTCCATTGCACGGCGCCTTCCTCGTCGGGCGCGCGCCGGCGGCTCCGTCCGTGTGGGGCCTTCGGGCGAACTTGCAGGACCTGACCAAGGTGACCCGTGATTCGCTCCACGTCGCCCCTGGCGATCGTGTCGGCAAGCCGCTCCCAATCCGTCCGCAGGAGCGTCTCCTCCTCTTGGTCGGGCGCCCAGAGGTACGATCGGCCAACTCGTCGATTGCGGAGCGGCGTCTCCGAAGCGGCTTCCACGGGAACGAACAGGACGTTGGACAGCTTCTTGAGGACCGTGCTTCCCTCCCAATCGGTATCAGCCATCGTAGCGAGCGAGATCGAGCAAACGAACGTCGACTCCTTCGGTTTGCCGCGCGCATCGAGCGGAATGGTTTTTAGCTCGATTCCGAGATCGACGAAATCCGGCTCCGACCGAGAGCCCGCCGTCGCGCCCAGCGCCTTTTCGAGAATCTGACCCGCGACTCCCTTGCCGCGCATTGACTCACTCGGCACTTCGACCCCGACGCGCGCCCCTAGCTCCCCCAGCGTGAGTCCGGCGATGTCTCGGGCGCGCGCCAGCAACTCCTGATCCGACAGCGGCTCCGGGACAGGAAGCACGGGCTAGTGCAGCTCGCAGACTTTGGTGCCGAAGAGCCGCTCGAGGCCCATCAGCAGCGCGTCGCTTGGGTCGACGAAGAGGCCGGTCTCGGCGAGGTTGACGCGCCAGTCGCCTGGCGAGTCGAGCTCGAGGGTGACGGGGCAGGGCCCGGGGAATCGTTCGAGCATCGAGCGGAGGGAGTCGAGCTTCGTTCGGTCGATCGTCTCGACGGTGAGGCGAACCGTAATCGCTTTGGTGCGCTCTTGAAGGGCTTCGCTCAGCAGGGTGGCCTCTTCGAGGAGGATCTTGGCTTCCGGCGCGGCGCTTTCGTCGTTCCGGTCCTGTTCGTGCTTGACGCGACCACCGAGCAAAACCGGCTCGCCCGACTGCAGCGCTTCGCGGATGCCTTCCTTCTCGAGTGGCTTTGGGCGCACGATCACCTCGACGCGGCCGAGCGCGTCTTCGATGTGGAAGAACGCCATCGTGTGGCCCATCTTGGTTCGGCGCTCGCGGTACCCTTCGACGGTGCCGCCGACCGTGATCGACCGGTTGTTGGCGAGTTGGGCTGCGCTCTCAGTCGTTGCATCGCAGAAGCGAAGAAGCTCGCCTCGGTACCGGTCGAGCGGATGCCCGGAAACGTAAAAGCCCAGCGTGCCCTTCTCTCGAGAGAGCTGGTCGCGCGAGTCCCAGGGGTCGAGCACGGGGAAACTTCCGCCGGGGTGCTCATAGACCTGTCCCTCTTCTTCGCCGCCCATCAGTCCGAACAGGCTCTCTTGGCCGCTGGACCGCTCGGCTTGGATGCGCTTGCCCCGCTCGATCGCCGATTCGATGGCGACGAAAGACTGCGAGCGATGCACGTCGATGGCGTGGTGGACCGTATCGAACGCCCCGCACTGCACGAGCGCTTCAATCACGCTCTTGTTCACCCGCCTCAGGTCGACCCGCGCGCAGAAATCAAAAAGGTCGACGAAGGGTCGTTCGGTGGCTCGGCCGCCTTCTTCGTCAGGCTCGCCTTGGCGGGCTTCGAGAATCGCTTCGACGGCCCCTGTGCCCACGCCCTTGATCGCGCCCAGCCCAAAGCGGATCTTCGGCCCCATCGGGTCGTGGACGTCGCCGTCGTGGCAAACCGGCTTGTGCCGAAGGCGCACGACATCCTGCGCGTCGTCGGGGGTGTAGACGACGGTGAACTCGATTTCGGATTCGTTGACATCGGGCGGCAAGACCGTGATGCCCATCGACCGCGCCTCGGCAACCGTGCGCACGACCTAGTCGATCTTCTCCTTGTCGGCCGTCAGGGTCGCGCAGGTGAACTCGACCGGGTAGTGCGACTTGAGGTAGGCCGTTTGATAGGTGATGAGCGCGTACGCCGCCGAGTGACTCTTGTTGAATCCGTAGCCGGCGAAGTAGGCCATGAGGTCGAAAACTTCTTCTGCCTTTTCCCGCGTGTGCCCGCGCTCGGTTGCGCCTTCGATGAAGATGGCCTTCTGCTTGTCCATCTCGGAGGCCTTCTTTTTGCCCATGGCCCGCCGCAAGAGATCGGCGCCGCCGAGCGAGTACCCGGCCATCTCCTGGGCGATCTGCATGACCTGCTCCTGGTAGACGATGACGCCGCGCGTCTCCTCCAGGATGCCTTCGAGCGACGGGTGGGGGTATTGAACCTGCTGCCTGCCGTGCTTGCGATGGACGAAGTCCTTGTCCATCTGCGCGCCCATCGGGCCAGGGCGGTAGAGCGCCACGGCCGCCACGATGTCGTCGAACCGGTCGGGACGGAGCTGCTTGAACAAGTTCTGCATGCCGCTCGATTCGAGCTGAAACACGTTGGTGGTTTCGCCCGACTGCAGCAACGCATAGGTTGCGTCGTCGTCCATTGGAATCTGGTCGATCCGGAACGGCGCGTCCTGGCGATCGGGGCGCCGGTCGATCAGCCTGGTCGCAACGTCGATGACGGTGAGTGTCCGAAGTCCGAGAAAATCGAACTTCACCAGCCCCGCCGCTTCGACGTCGTCCTTGTGGTACTGCGTGACGTAGACGTCTTTTTCGGGACAAAAGACCGGAACGTGATCCCAGATCGGGCCCTCGCTGATCACGACCCCCGCCGCGTGCATGCCCGCGTGCCGGGTCAGGTTCTCGAGCGCTTGCGCCGTGTCGAGCAGCTCGTGGGCCTGGCTATCCTGTTCGTAAGCGGTCTTGAGCCGTGCCTCCTGCGCGAGCGCGTCGCCGATCGCAACGCTCTTCCCGCCTACCGGTTCCGGAATCATCGTGGCGATCAAGCCGGCTTCGCCCGGCGTCATGCCCATGACGCGCCCGACGTCGCGGACCACGCTCCGGCTCTTGAGCTGATGGAAGGTTGCAATTTGCCCGACGCTCGCCTGGCCGTACTTGCCCCGAACGTATTGAATGACGCGGTCGCGCTGATCCATGCAGAAGTCGATGTCGAAGTCCGGCATCGAGACGCGCTCCGGGTTGAGGAACCGTTCGAAGAGAAGCCCGTGCGTGATCGGGTTCAGGTCGGTGATGCGGAGCGCCCAGGCCACGAGCGAACCCGCACCGGAGCCACGCCCTGGCCCAACGGGAACGCCGTTGTCTTTCGCCCAGTTGATGAAGTCCTGGACGATCAAGAAGTAGCCGGCGAACCCCATCTTCAAGATGACGTCGAGCTCGAGCTCGAGCCGGCTGTGATAGGAGCCGTCTTCGACGGTCTCGCCGCGCTCCCGCATTTCCTTCAGGCGCCGGCCGAGGCCTGCAACCGAGAGCGCGCCTAGGTAGTCTTCCTCGCTCGCGCCGCCTGGCACCGCAAACCGCGGCAACCTCGGATCGCCGAGTGGCGTGGCCTGCCCGGCGCACATTTCCGCGATCAAAAGCGTGTTCTTCGCCGCGTCGGGGATGTGGGCGAAGAGGTTGAGCATCTGTTCGGGCGTCTTGAGGTAGAGCTCGGAGGAGTGGTGGTGGACCGCTTCCATTTCGCGAACGCTGCGCCCGGCGCCGATGCACTGAAGCACCAACTGCGCGTGGGCCGACTGACGCTCGAGATAGTGACAGTCGTTCGTGCCCACCAGGGGCAGATCGAGCTCCTTGGCAAGCTGGCCGAGAACCTGGTTGAGCGGCCGGTTCTCAGGAAAGCCGTGGTCCTGAATCTCGATGAAGAAGTAGCCAGGGTCGAACGAATCGCGCAGCTTCACAATCGCTTCACGCCCGACGTCGGGGCCCTTGTTCAGGATCTCCTGCGCGACGTGACCGCCCATGCAGGCGCTCATGCCGACTACGCCCTTGCTGTGCTTGTGAAGCACCTCGAAGTCGATGCGCGGCTCATCATGAACCGCCATGCCATCGACCCAGCCGGCGCTCACCAAGCGCACCAGGTTCTGGTAGCCCTCCTGGGAGCTGGCGAGCAGCAGCAAGTGATGAAGCTCGTGGTTGTTCGGGTCGCGGCGATCGCCGGACGTGAAGCTCACCTCGCAGCCGAGGATCGGCTTGACCTTGGTCTTCTCGCACGCGCGCACCAGCTGCACGGCGCCGAACATGTTGCCGTTGTCGGTCAGGG
>JABDJF010000397.1 GCA_013002645.1 Myxococcales bacterium | reverse complement strand
ATTCATCGTCAACGGGCGACGCAGGCCGTATGTCGAGGACGCGTACGGCGGACGGCTCACGGTTTCTCAGCTGATCCCCCGCTCGTTTCATTCCAACCGTATCAGCGCAAGCTATGGGCTCACCTGGACGCGCTCGCTTTCGACCTTCGACGGCACGCTCAGCCCCAACTTTGCACCGCCCATCGTCCCGGCGACGGGCCTCAACGCCGACATCGGACTTTCGTGGAGCTACAACGACGCGCGGCGACACCTCTACGACTACACGCCATCCGAAGGGCGCACCTTCGGGGCGGCGCTCTCGTTCGCACACCCCGGGATCGGTAGCCAATTCAAGAGCATCCGAGCTTCCTGGTTCATTCGGAGGTTCATCGAGATGCCCTGGTCGCAGCACCACGTCCTCGCGTTTCGCTACGGGGGAGGCGCGGGCGAGGATAGCCGCGGCGAGCGAGGTTTGTTCTCCTTGGGTGGCTTTCCCGAGACTTCGCTGATCGACCAGATCCTGAACTTCGAACAGCTCGGGGGGGTGGCCCTTCGCGGCTATCCGGCTTTCTCGATCGTCGGGGACCGCTTCCAGCTGCTTCAAACCGAGTATCGATTCCCGATCACGCGTGTGCTTCGCGGCCCGGGCACCGTTCCCGTCTTCTTTGACCGAATGTACGGGCTGGTGTTTTTCGACTTCGGCAACGCGTATTTTGGACCAATCGATCTCAACGACTTTCGAAAGGGAGTGGGCGTCGAGCTCCTGATGGACTTCACCCTCGGCTACGTCCTGCCTTTTTCACTACGTGTCGGCTTCGCCTACGGCCTGGACCAGGGCGGCGGCGCGCAGTTCTACGTCAACTTCGGACGGCCGTTCTAGGCGCTTGCACGGCGACTACACCTCGAGGATGTCGGCTTCTTTCTTGGTGACGATCGCGTCGACCTTTTGCGTTCCGCCTTTAACGACTTCTTCGAGCTCCTTGCGCGCGCGATCGGCGTCGTCTTCACCGACGTCTCCCTCTTTTTGGAGGCTGTCGATCATGTCTTTGGCATCGTGCCGTGCCTTGCGGATCGCGACCTTGCACTCCTCCCCCGACTTGCGGGCGACTTTGACGAGATCCTTGCGGCGGTCCTCGGTCAGCGGTGGCATCGGGAGCCGAATGATCTCTCCGTCGTTGGAAGGGTTCAGGCCGAGCTGAGCTTCCATGATCGCCTTTTCGATCGGCTGCATTTGGCTGCGGTCGAACGGCTTGAGAACGATCATCCGCGGCTCGGGCACCGAAATCGATGCGAGCTGCTTGAGCGGAGTCGGCGAGCCATAGTAGTCGACGCGAAGGCCGTCGAGAATCGCCGGGTTGGCTCGTCCCGCGCGAATCTTTGCAAGGTCGCGCTTGAGAGACTCATGCGCCTTGTCGATTGAAGTGCCCAGCTCTTCTAGAATTTCAGCAAGCATCGCTCTCCTCGATCCGAGCGGAGCTCAACCCTCCGCCGTGACTAGGCTACCGACGTCCTCGCCCATGACAACCCGTTTAATGTTCCCGGGCTCGGTCAGCTTGAAAACCCGTACGGGCAGATTGTTGTCCCGGCACAGGGCGACGGCCGTCGCGTCCATGACCCCGACCCGTTCCATCAGGAAGCGGTCGTAGCTGATCCGCCGCACCATGGTGGCGTCCTCGTGGCGGACCGGATCCTTGTCGTAGATTCCCTTGACCTTGGTGGCCTTGCAGAGCGCGTCGGCGTGAATCTCCATCGCCCGCAGTGCGGCCGCGGTATCGGTGGAGAAGTACGGATTGCCGGTGCCGGCGACGAAAATCACGACCCGCCCCTTTTCTAAGTGGCGCACGGCGCGGCGCCGGATGTAGGGCTCCGCGACGGCCTTGACCTCGAGCGCACTCATGACGCGTGTATCGACCCCCGCCTTCTCGAGCCCGTCTTGAAGGGCGATGCCGTTGATCACCGTCGCCAACATGCCCATGTGGTCGGCCGCCGTCCGGTCCATCCCATTGGCGCTACCCTTGAGGCCGCGGAAGATGTTCCCGCCGCCGATGACGATCCCGATCTGACAGCCGCTGGCGTGGACCTCGGCCAGCTCTTCGCTGATCGCCTTCAGGGTTTCGGGTTCAATGCTTCTGCCGTCGGGCCCGCCGGAAAGCACCTCTCCCGAGAGCTTGAGCAGTACCCGCTTGAGCTTGGCCCCGTTCGTCATGACTCAAGAGCCTTTTAGCGCCTCAGTCACCTCTGCCGCCAGGTCCGATTTCTTTTTTTCGATACCTTCGCCCAGCTCATAGCGCATGAATCGGCGAATACTGATTTTCTCGCCGAGCTTGGCCGTGAGCGCCTCGAGAAGCTGCCGAATCGTTTTGTCCTCGTGCATGATCGAGACTTGGTCGAGAAGGCAGGACTCCTTCTTCCACTTGGCGAGCTTCCCTTCGATGATCTTCTCGACGGCCGCTGGCGGCTTTTCCTTCCCGGTTGCCTTGGCCTCCTCGTCGAGCTGGCCACGAAAAATGGCCGTCCGGGCGAGGAGCTCGTTCTCGGGGATGTCCTCCTCGCTCACGAAGAGCGGGTTCTCGGCCGCGACCTGCATGGCGGTGTCCTCGACGAACTGCCGGAAGTCCTCACCCCGTGCAACGAAGTCGGTCTGGCAGTTGATCTCGATGAGCACGCCCACGCGCCCAGCGCCGTGGATGTACGAGTGAACCAGGCCGTCGCCGGCGATGGCGCCCGCCTTCTTGGCGACTTTGCTGAGGCCCTTCTTCTGAATGATCTCGATCGCCTTGTCTTCGTCGCCTGCGGTTTCACGAAGCGCGTCCCGACAGGCCATCATTCCGGCGCCGGTACGATCGCGCAGCGACTTCACCATGGATGCGCTGATTTCAGGCATTATTCTGTTCCTTCGGGGGCTGCAGGGGCCGGGCCTCGTCGACGGGCGAATTCGACATGAACGCCTTCACCGCTGGCATCGGGTGCCTGGGCACCTTCGTGCTGGAGGAAGTCGCGCCGCTGTTGGCTTCCCTCGATGCAGGCGTCGGCAACGCGCGATGTGATCAGCTTGATGGAACGAATTGCGTCGTCATTGCCGGGAATGACGAAATCGATGAGGTCCGGATCGCAGTTGGTGTCGGTGAGCGCGACGATCGGGATGTGAAGCTTACGGGCCTCGTTGACGGCAATGTGCTCGTTGTGTGGATCGATGACGAAGAGCACCGACGGGAGGCCGTTCATCATCTTGATACCGCCAAGGTACTTCTCGAGCTTCTCGCCCTCACGGCGAATGGAAAGCGCTTCCTTCTTGCGAAGTGCATCGATGGTGCCGTCCTCGACCTGCTGCTCGATGCTGCGGAGTCGATCGATGCCGCCCTTCATCGTGCGGAAGTTGGTCAGCGTGCCGCCGAGCCAGCGGCCGGTCACGTAGAACTGGCCGGCACGCTCTGCCTCCTCATTGACGATCTCGGCGGCCTGACGCTTCGTGCCGACGAAGAGCACGTGCCCGCCGCGTCCCACCGTGTCGGCAATGAACGCATACGCCCGCTTGAACAGCTCCGCCGTCTGGTCGAGGTTGATGATGTGAATCCCGTTGCGAGCGCCGTAGATGTAGGGGCGCATCCGGGGATTCCAGCGCTTGGTCTGATGACCAAAGTGCACGCCGGCGTCGATGAG
>JABDJF010000393.1 GCA_013002645.1 Myxococcales bacterium | reverse complement strand
ACGCCGCCACTCCAGCGATAGACGCTGCCGAAGTCATCGAGCATCGACCAAACGCGGTCCACACTATGCGACATGGTTCCAGAGACGGTGATCTTGCCCATCGCGACCTCCTCTGCCGGGCTCGGTCCCGACGACCGAGTCACCCTAGGACGAATATGCGGCGGGTCCAAGGCTGAGAAAGATCACATTCCTTGGGCCAGCAGGATGTTCATCTCCGTGAAGCCCCGGTTGCGCGCCGGGATGAGGGCGGCGTAGTCCTCGGACTCGAACATCCGGGAAATCGCATCCGCCGAATCGAAGTCCATGACCAGCACCATTCCGGTGGGGTTGCCATGGATGACCCCGCCAACCTTCATGCGCTTCACCAACTTGCCCCGGCGCCCATGAGCAGCGGCAGGACCCCCTGCAGGTACTCCTGGACCGACGCCATCTCGTTCGGATTCGGAACCGCAGTGACCACGAGAGTCGTGCTCTCGCCCGTCTTTGTCTCATCGCCCATTTTTCGCCTCTCTTTCGAGTTGTTTCTGAACGATCGTTTAGATATAGTACCAGGGCGAGGCTTTCAACAGGGAACCACCCATGGGACGCAGGAAAAGCTACGATCGCGACGTGTTGGTCGGGAAGGCCGTGGAGATCTTCCGCGACCACGGCTTTGCTGGCACATCGGCGGAGATGCTCGTCGCAGGGCTTGGGGTCAACCGCTACAGCCTCTACGCGGAGTTCGGGAGCAAGCAGGCGCTCTTCGAGGCCGCGCTCCAGCGCTACGACGAGGAGGTGCTGGAACGGAACTTCGGCCCACTGGAGGCTCCGGGGGCGGGTATCGACGAGGTCCGCGCGCTGCTGGAGTTCTTCGGATCGGCCCGCGAGAGTCCTGCTTCGGGTCGCGGGTGCTTGCTCTGCAACACGGCGGTGGAATTCGGCCCCGACGACCCAAGCGGTGCTGGGTTCGTTCAGCAATACTTCGAGCGCCTGTCCGAAGCGTTCTACGCCGCGCTCAGCAACGCGGGCGGCAAGGGCGAGCTGCGCCGGTCCGTGGATCCACGTGAGGAGGCAGGCTTCTTCACGGCTTCCGTCCTCGGCTTGTTCGTCATGCTGAGAGCAAAGGCGCCGCCGACGGTGAT
The DNA here is from genome assembly GCA_013002645.1 of Myxococcales bacterium. Lineage (GTDB taxonomy): Bacteria > Myxococcota_A > Polyangia > Polyangiales > Houyiibacteriaceae > SG8-38. Next base: position 7,172 of record JABDJF010000393.1, on the reverse strand, counting down.
CGAAAGCGCCGCGCGAGTCGCGATCGGGCACCTCGAAGCGCTCCGCGCCAAGCCGCCCGCATGAGGCAAGCGCTCGCAGCCGTAGCGATGAGAATGGCGGGTTTCACGCTATGGACGGTACTCGTAGCGCTCCACACGCGGCGCCGCTACTTCGGCAGGCCGCCAATACCAACCCCTGGGATCCCAACACTGCGCGTAGTTGTAGTCGTTGACCAACGTGCGATAGGCCTCCACGGCCTCGGGATACATCTCTAGATCTTGGTAGGCACTGCCCATGATGAACAGGCAGGTGCCCACATCGTTGAGCGCCCATTTGGTTGCGGCCGTGCTCGACGGCTCGAACGCGCTCAATTCGGCATTCATCTTTCTGCCTTCTTCGCCGTACAGATCGACGCATTTGCGCGTGTACGCAAGGACCTCTGGATAGTCCTTCTTGTCGAACGCTTTCCAGGCTTTGACCGCAAGTGTCTCAGATGAAGAGTCGCCGTAGTCGACCGCCGCCGCTACCGCCTCAATCTGTTGCTCGGTGACGCTGGTCGTCGCGCAGGCCACGGCAAGCATCGCGAGCGCCAAAGACAGACATACCGGCTTCATATCTCGACCAAAACATGCAGAACACGCAGAGTCAACGCGTCAATGGGGCGTGCGCTGCGCGCCGAAGTGCCTCTGTCGAGGGAGGAGTGGCCGGCAGCGAAACGGCTGACAACGAAGGCCTTGACAAAATGTACATACGTTTTATGAATAATGTATGTTTAGTTTGGTTGACGTCTTCTTGGCCCTCGACCAGTGGGTTGCTCGGGAGAACGTTCGGGCGCGTGCCGATGGGACACCTACCCACAAGAAGTGCACCATTCGCGTCCTCGGGCAGGCAGCCCTTTGGGTTGCCAACGTCGATCTGACGCTTACCGTGACGCAAGACCTCGATGCGTACGCGGACTGCGACTGTGCGGTCCAGAAGGAGCTCGAGCGTCTGCTCGCAAAAGACGGGAGCGTTCTCGATCCACACGGGCACGAGGTTTGGATGCCTCGAGAGACGCGGTATGCCCAGCTGTACCAGGGCACGTATGTCGATGCGCGGGTCGCTGATCCTGACGCGGTACTGATTTCCAAGGCTTGCAAAGCGCCCGAGAAGAACATGGGATTGATCACCGAGTACCTCGCGAAAGGGGCAAGCGAGCGCTTCTTCGAGCTGGCGGAGAAGTATGCTCTCGACTTGGAGCAGTTCGCATGACCCGCGTACACGACGATCTCCAAGCGAGGGCGCGCAAGCGGTATCGGGCCCTGCGTCGAAAGCAGCGAGATCCTCGCTTCCGGAAGGTGATGGGCCGGTTCGTTGCGGAGGGCCTGTTGGCGACCACCATCGAAGGAATCCCGCTGCACGAGAAACCTGTGCCGCTCGCAGAGGCACTCTGGGCCGGCACTGTGGAGCCCCGAATCATGGAGCTCCTCCCCGCCGTCCTCGTGAAGAAGCCCCGACTGCTGCGGTTGCCCAAGGAGCTTCCCGATGACGTCGCGGCGGTCATGTACGCCATCCGTCACGGCAAGCAGGCGCCGAGCTTTCGCGGTGTGGCGCCGGATCGATATTTGCCCTGGGTCACCGAGGTCGGGCGCAAAGGAAAGTCTCCGTCCGTCCTGAAGAGCTTTCGCTTCAAACACGAAGACGTTTTGCGTCTGTCGAGGCTCCGGGAAAGCCTACCGGCAAGCTCGGACACGGAGGTAGTCCGTATGGCGCTGGAGCTCCTCGAAGGCACCTCGCCGGCCTGACATGTCGTTTCCGGCACGGCCCCCAGAAAGAGGCTAGCAACCCTCTTTGTGGGGCCTCTTTCGCCGCTTCGGTACGGAGACCGCCGCTGGTGGCGCCACTGTCGGGAGTTTGGCTTTCGCCGGCTCGGCGTCGGCGCTCCCTGAGCGAGGCTTTCCGCCAAAGAGCTCGCTCAAGGCTCGGCGGCGTTCCACGCTCGCGACTTGATCAAGGCTCGCGTCGGCGCTGAGGTCGGGGAAAAGAACGTCATCCATCCAGGCGTGCAGGCCCCCCAACAAAATGGTGGAGCCCGCAAATCCGCGCGCCCGCAGTAGGAACCAGGCCTGGGCCGAATGAATTCCTCCGTCCGAATAGAGCACGATCTTTTCGCTACGAAAGAGCGGGTAGTCGTTGAGCTCGCGCATCGTCACCGGCTCCGCGCTTGGAATGTGATACTCGGCGTACGAATCGGCATCGCGTACGTCGAGCAAGCGGTAGTCGCTGCGGCCCTCAGCGATCCATTCGGCAAGCTCCTCGGCGGTCACGTGATCGACCTCGGACTCGACGATGGCCGCCAGCTCTTGCGTGTTCAATGTGACTGCGCCGCCAGGTGTCGGAGAGCCCAACAGTGCAAACGCCCCGAGGGACAGCGCGACCAGGGCGAGCTTCTGATTGATGCTCCACTCACGGGGATCGACACTCTTCATACAGAGGCCTCCACTTCACGGCGAGCGAGCTTTCGCTCCACCGTCGTGGCGCCCCAGAACCCGAGCACAGCAACCAAGACAACCGCGAACACGATGGCGCCCATGCTTACGCCAAGCCATTCGTCGAGGGTTATTCGATCCATCGGTGTCGACTTCACAAAGCTCGCGATTGCAGGATAGGCCTCCCCGTACGCGAAGATCCCGCCGAACACGCCGCCGCAAAACGCCAACGCATCGAGTCGGCCAGTCGCGACGCCGACCAGCGAGGTGCCCGGGCAGTAGCCGCCGATGATGAAGCCGAAGCCGAGCACGAGCCCGCCGACGAGTTGCGGCAACCAATAGGTGGGCGGCACGAAGACCATCGAGAGGTCGACCAGACCTGCCCAGGAGAGATAGAAGAGCCCGAGCATGGCCGTGACGATCGCCGAAAACATCACCTTAAACACGGCCATGTCGGTGAAGTAGAACTGAGCGACCAGCTTCTTCGAGCTTCCAAAGCCGGCCCGCTCGAGAAAGAAGCCAAAGCCGATGCCAATGACGGCCGCCAAGATGAGCGACATCTCGTCGCCGAAGAGACCGTACTTGTAGAAGGGCGCGCTCATTTCCACTGCCTCCTCATGAAATAGGCTCCCGCATAGCCGCCGACGAAGACCATCAACATGAAGGTCCAGCTACCGAGCCCGAGGACGGCGCCGCCCGAAAGGCCCTGGCCGCTGGTGCAGCCTCCGGCAAGCTTGGCGCCGAAGCCCATCAGGGCACCGCCGAAGATCGCGAAGGCGATGCGGCCTGGCGCGGACATCCTAGGCCCTCGCTCGACGGTACGCCGAACCCGCCCCGCCAACGCGCCGGAGATGAAGCCCCCGATCAAGACACCGATGACCTCGAACATCAGGAAGCTCTTGAATGGGCCTCCGAAGCCGTTTTCGAGGTAGCCGAGATAGAAGTCGTTGCCGGTCGCGTGGGCCGGCGCCAGCGCGTCCACGCCGACTGCCACGATCGTAGAGAACGCGCCTGACGCGCCGAGGCCGCGGCCCATCAACACGAAGGCGGTCAGAAGCACCAACCCCAAGCCGAGACCCGCGAGATACGGGTTCATGTAGGGGGCAGGCTCACGTGCAGTTGTCATCGATTCCTTCCTTCCCGAGCCGCGCGGCAAAGCCGGCTTCATGTGGGCGTCCAATGGCTCAACTGCCCGGCGTTGACCATGACGAAACGAAAAACGAGGCCGCCAGCAATGACGAGAAGCGGCGCCACGTGCGTGTGACCGATGCGGCGCGCAACGGCCAGGCTCTGAATCACCATGGGCACGAGCACGCCCAGCCCCACGACCAGCACCCAGAAAACGGCGGTGAAAGGGCCGCCGAGAAGCATGCTCGCGGCCTCTTGTTGCACCCTCGACGCGTTCATCAAGCCGATGAGGAACAACACGATGAACACCAGCTCCGTGACCAGCAGCCCGATGTCGGCGCGCACCGCGAAGGCGCGCTCCTCCGGCTCCTTGGCCAACAAATGGACCAGTGCCGCAGCCGTCGACACCCCTGAAACCAAAAAGAGTGGGCCGAGTAACCCGCTGCTCCAAAGCGGCCTGGCGCCGAGCGAGCTCAGCAGAATCCCGGTGTAGATGCCGACCATGATGCCCAAGGCGACGTTGACGACGGCAATGGATCGAAGCACCCATGGCCGCTCCTGCATTCGGTCCGATAGTGTCGCCAAACTTGGGAAGCGCCCTTTGAGCGCGTTGGGCAGCGCGATCACGAGATTCGCAAGGAGAGCCGGGTAGACGAGGATCAGAATCCACGAGCCCCAGGACATCGGTGAGGTGATCTCGAACGTGAGGTAGAGACGCCAGACGTAGAGCTTGTGCTCGAGGTCCAAGAAGAGCGCGAGCATGCCGAGCGAAAGAAGAACCAGGCTCCAAGCTGGCAAGACGTACGCGACGCTCTTCGGTTTCTGCCAACGGTCGGACAGCAGCAAGTATCCCGAAATGACCATCATGCCCGCCACCAGGCCGCCCAAAAACAGGTAGACGGGGATCTCCCACGCCCATACTTGATGGGAAATGTCGACGAAAGGATTGCTATTGGTGGTCGTGTATTCCCGCATCGGCTCTACTTGGGTTTGTCCGTGAGGAAGTAGATTCGTGGCCTGGTCCCCGCTTCCGGCAGGAGCGTCTTGGATTTGCGAGACTCGAGCAGTCGGCTGACCTCGCTATTGGGATCGTCGAGATCCCCAAAGTACATGCAGTGCGTGGGGCAGACAGATACGCAGGCAGGGTCTTTGCCTTCTCTGAGCCGATGCTCGCAAAACGTGCACTTGTCCGCGTAGCCGTCGGGATGGGTGAAACGGGCGCCGTACGGACAGGCGGCAAGGCACGCTTTGCATCCGATGCACTTCTCCTCGGTGATTTGGACGAGCTTCCCGAAATCCGAGATGTGGCTTGCGCCCGTTGGGCAGCAATACACGCACGGGGGATTGTCGCACATGTTGCAGCGCTCGCTTCGAATCTCCATCGAAAGGCTCGGGAAAGTCCCCGTCACCTCGGTCGCGATCCAGTCGCGGCAAAAGCCATCCGGAACGTCGTTTTCGGTCTTGCACGCGACAACGCAGTCCAAACATCCCACGCATTTGCTCGTGTCGATCACCATGCCGAAACGGGCCATCGCGTCATGCCTCCCCGAGCTCGAGGGTCACGAAGTTCACGTTCATCCCCGTCCCGCCCATCAAAGGGTCGACCTTGTACTTCGTCATGAGCCGGCCGTCGCTAGCGCCTTTCTTGTACTTGGGGAAGATCCCGCGCGCGGCGTGGCCGAAACCGTGCGTGAGATAGACGCAGTCGCCCCGGATTCGCTGAGTCGCTTTGACTCTGACCGGTTTGCTCGTGATGCCTTCGAGGTTTTGGAGGCGAACGTAATCTCCGGAGCGAAGCCCATACCGGCGTGCGATGTTCTCGTTGAGCCAAACCTCGTTCTCGTCCTCGATGTCCGAGAGGATGGGATTGGTCTGTGTTCGGCTGAAGGAATGCACCGGCGACCGTCCGTACAGCAGACGAAAGGAGCCGGGTGGAGGTTCGTCGGGCGGGGTGAACTTCGGGACGGGATCGAAACCGGCTGCTTCGAGCTGGTTTGAGTAAAACTCGATCTTGCCGGACGGCGTATAGAACTCAGCGGGCACCCCTTCTTCGAAGTAGAGCGGCTCCTTCGGCCCGAGGATGATGCCGCGCTCCTGCAGCGTGTCGAAGCTCAGCCCCGCGCTCTCGACACGGGTGCGAAGGTACTCCTCCATGTCCTTCCACGGATAGAAGGCCTCGAGGCCCAGCTTGTTTGCGAGCTCTCGTGCGATCCACCAGCCTGGCTTTTGGTCGTCCGGTGGCTCCACCACGGGTTGTCGAAGCCCGACGAACGGCTGGCGAAACCAACTCAGGTGAAGGTCGTCGTGGCGTTCGAGGTACACCGCCTCGGGAAGCACGACGTCGGCCCAACCCGCGATCTCGCTTGGAATGACGTCGACCACCACCATCAAGTCGAGCTCTTGAATCGCGCGAATCGTTTCCTCCCGATTGGGCATCGCCTCGATCAGGTTGGTGGCATAGACCATCCAACCCTTGATCGGATAGGGCTTGCCGCTGATGGTGGCGTCCCGAATGCCGTTCGTCAGCGTGCCGTCGGCAAACGGGTACTTGTTGTCGGGGTTGTCGACCTTGGGCCGCTGGGGTGTCGGGAAGGCAGGGTGCGGATACTCGGGAATCTCCATGGCCGCGGGATAGTAGAAGCCGCCCTTGCGCCCCCAGCTCCCAAGCAGCGCATTGAGCAGCGCGATCGCGCGACTCCGTTGCGCGTCGTCGCCATACCAGGTCACGTGTCGCCCCGGGTGAACGAGTGTGGACGGGTGATGTCGCGCCATCTCTCGCGCGGTTTCGCGAATCACGGCCGGGTCGATACTCGTTCTCGGATACGCCCACTCGGGCGTGTAAGGGGCAATCGAGGCTGCGAATGCTTCAAAGCCGTGGCCGTGCGCTTCGACGTATTCCTTGTCGTACAGCCCCTCGTTCACGAGGACGTGCATCCACGCGAGCAGCAAGGCCATGTCCGTGCCGGGTTTGATGGGAAGGTAGTGCTTGGCCTTGCTCGCTGCGACGGAGAAGCGAGGATCGACCACGATAATCGAGGCGCCTCGCTCGATCGCCTGGCCAAACTCCTGCACCTGCGTGTTGTGCATGTTTTCGCCGAGGTGCGAGCCGATGAGGACCAGGCACCGGCTGTTTGCAATGTCGGTGCGCTCCGGGGTGCTGACGCCCTCGCCGAAGGTGAGTGTGAAGCCGACATCTCGTGGGCCGCGGCACTGCGAATAGGAAGGGGCGGCGATGTTCGGCGTGCCGTACGCACGCATCGTTTGTTTGAAGAACTTGCCACCGATGCCGTGAGTGAAGAGGGCCATCGACTCCGGGCCGTAGTCGGCTTTCAGCTTCAACATGCGCTCGGCGATGTATTGGAGCGCCTCCTCCCAGCTTGCCTCGACCCATTCCTCTTGTCCGCGTCGGCGCTTCCGAATCAAAGGCGCGGTCAGACGGTTTTCGTCGTAATGGGCGCCGATGCCACCGGTGCCGCGTGGACACAGCCGCCCTTCGCTGAGGGGGTCGATGTCGTTGCCGACGATCTTCCAGAGCTTTCCGTCTCGGAGATGAGCGACGGATCCGCATTTCCAAAAACACACGTCGCAAATCGTCG
>JABDJF010000356.1 GCA_013002645.1 Myxococcales bacterium | reverse complement strand
TTTTCGTGGTTTGCTTTTGGAATCGAGGTTTGCGGGCTGCACCATGCGCCAGGCCCAGTCGTTGTTTGCGCGGTTGAGCGTGCCGTGTTCTTCGTAGGCGAAGCTCTCGCCGATGAGTTTTGCGACCGGAGCGGGAAGCTTCATCTTGGGGACGATGCGGAGCGTGCGGGATGTGTCACTGAGCTCCAATACCTCGAACGCGGGGAACTCGAGCTCGTCGAGGTAGAGGGCGCGGAGATAGGACTGGTCGAAGAAGGACGACCAGACGGTGTCGGGTGTGCATGGGAGCGCGGCGGATGCAGTCGAGGTTTTCATAGGGGTGTGGGGCCGTTGGGGCGGCTACTGCGTCCGCGACGCGAATGCCCCAGGAGCGCCGGAGCGTAGGACGGCGCCCCTGGGGTTTGCAAATGGTAGACGAGAAGGCGGAGGCGATATCTGCCGGGGAGCCGAAACGGCCGAGTGGGACTCGACGACTTTTCCCTGAAACGAATCCACTGAAATTGCGTAGTGGAGGCATGAGCTACCGAAGCGACATCGCCTTCACCCCCTCCGTCAAAGCCGCACAAGAGGCCCGCGGGTCACGCAGCGGCTACGAGAAAGCCATCGCGCGGCACGACTGGGGCGACCAGGTGACCCCTCCCCTGGCCGACTTCATCGTCGAACGCGATTCGTTCTACCTCGGGACGGCCTCGAAGGACGGGCAGCCGTACATTCAACACCGCGGCGGGCCGAAGGGGTTTCTGAAAGTGCTCGACGAGCGGCGGCTTGCCTTTGCCGACTACCGAGGGAACCGGCAGTACATCTCGGTCGGCAACCTCGATGAGAACGACAAGGCGTTTCTCTTCCTGATGGACTACCCGAACCGGCAGCGCATCAAGGTCTGGGGGCGCGCGGAGTATGTGGAAGGGGACAGCGAGGTGCTGAACGCGGTGGCCGACCCGGACTACGCGGCCAAGCCCGAGCGGGCGGTCGTGTTTCACATCGAAGCTTGGGATTCGAACTGCCCGCAGCACATCACGCCGCGGTACACGGTGGGGGAGCTGGGAGCGCTGGAGCCAGGGGTAAGCACGGTTTGACCTGCCGCCCATCGGCGCGAGTGAACAATTACGTATGCCCAAGAATCGGAGCCGCTGGTAGCATCACCGTTCCCGATAAGGAGGGTGAAGGCATGCCAACGATCAACAAAAGCATCAACATCAGCGCACCGGTCGAGAAGGTCTTCGCGTACGTCACCGACCCAACGAAACTCCCAGAGTGGTTCGTCGGTTTGACGGAGGTGACCGACGTCACCGGCTCGGGCGTTGGGCAGCACAACCGCTGGACATACTCGATGATCGGGATTCCGTTTCATGGAGAGAGCAAAATCACCGAGCAGGTCCCGAACCAGCGCTCGGTTTCCAAGCAAGAAGGGGGGATGGTGAGCACGATTGTGTTCACCTTTGCGCCTCATGAGGGCGGGACGAAGCTGGATTTCGACGTGGACTACACGATTCCGGTTCCCGTGTTGGGGAAGCTGGCCGAGAAGATTGTGTTCAAACGCAACCAACGAGAAGCCCAGCTGTCGATGGAAAACGTCAAGGAACGATTGGAGCTCTAAGACAACATCGGCCGGGGGATTTCGGACTCCCGCGGTGAAATGCTGGCAAGTCGCGCGGCGCGATTCTACGCTGAGGGTACGTCTGCTTCGGGTGGGGGCAGGCAGCAAGGGACGTACGATGGCGAGAATGGGGATGTTTGTGGTTGCGACCGCGCTCTTTGTGTCGGTGGCGACGCGCGCCGATGCCGCGGAATACTACGTTGACGCGAGCGCGGGGGGCGCGGGGGACGGAACCGAGGGCAATCCCTGGGCCTCGGTGCAAGACGCCATTGACGAGGGCGACGTCGCGGCGGGCGATACGGTTTGGCTGATGTCGGGCGACTATGGAGAGCTCCGGATTGAATCCGCCAACAACAGCGACACCATCACCATCGCCGCGGTGAACGGGCAGGAGCCACGGTTCACTTCCGTTTTGGTGCGCGATAGCTCGGCCTGGACCTTGCGTGGGCTGCACGTCAGCGGCGAGAACACGGGCGACCTGGTCGACATCGCCGGTGACAGCGAAGGCGTGCAGGTTGAGGGCTGCGTGCTGATGTCCGTTGCGGACGCTTCGAGCTGGAGCGCCCAGGACTGGATCAACCGAGCCAGCAACGGCATCAGCGTCGATGGGACGCGGATGACCATCCGCAACAACCTGCTGATGAACGTTGGCTACGGCATCAGTGTCTCTGCGGACCACTCGCTCATCGAGGGCAACCTCATCGAGAACTTCTCGCGCGACGCGCTTCGTGGGCTCGGCGACCACACCGTGTTTCAGTACAACACGGTGAAGAATTGCTATGCCGTGGACGACCACCACGATGACGGGTTTCAGTCCTGGTCGGTCGGCGATGGCGGAGTCGGTACAGGCGAGGTTGTCGGCATCGTGCTGCGCGGAAATACCTTCATCAACTACGAGGATCCAAACCAGCCGCACCGCGGGGACTTGCAGGGCATCGGCTGCTTCGACGGCACCTTCGTAGACTGGGTAGTCGAGAACAACGTGGTGGTCACCGACCACTGGCACGGCATCACGCTGCTCGGTGCGCGTAACTCGACCATCACCAACAACACGGTGCTCGACCTCAACCAGGAGGGGCCTGGCCCTCCTTGGATCAGCGTCAACGACCACAAGAACGGCACCCCGCCGACCGGGTGCGTGGTGCGTAACAACCTGACGACCGCGCTCAACAACTCCGACCAAGTCGTCGAAGAGAACAACATCACGTTCAGCATGGACGAGACGGCGGCGTTTTTCGTGGACTTCGACAACTTCGACCTTCACCTCCTCGAGGCCGCGGCCGCCGTCGACACCGGGACGACCGCCGGTGCGCCTGCGCTGGACCGAGACCTCGTCCCTCGGCCGCAAGGGGACGGCATCGACGTGGGCGCCTACGAGTGGCACGACGGCAGTGTGGAACCGCTGCCCTCGAATGGGGGCGTGCCGACCGTGGAGCCGCCGGGGAGCACGGGCAACTCCCGGGGCTGCGCGGTGCAGCAAGGCCAGGGCCAGGGCCAACCCGGAGCGTGGCTCGTCCTGCTGGTTCTGGCGGCGCTACTGCGGCGGAGAGAGCGTCTGCGCGATGATGCGCCAGACGCGCGGGCTGAAGCCTAGGCCGATGTGAGAGCCGGGGACCTCGATGTGGTCGGCGTGGAGATTGTATCGGTCGATGGCGGCGCGCCAGCCGACGACCGCGTCGCTGCGGCTGTAGACGACGGTGAGCGGGACGTCTAGGCCGCGCTGATTTTGCTGGTGGACGTGCTGCTCGAACTCGTCGAGGTCGAGGCCGCGTTTGCGTGCATAGAAGGCGCCCGCGCTGGTGTACTTGGGGCCGCCCTCGACGGGGGTGCCGAGGGTGATGACTTCGCGCACGGCGTCGGGGCGTTCCATGGCGACGATGCGCGCGACCACCCCGCCGAGGCTCCAGCCGATGAGGGTGAGACGGTTTTCGTCCCGTACGGAGTCGTCGATGCCAGCCAAGAATCGCTCGGCGCACTCTTCTGGGCCTCCGCCGTTCAGGCCGAGCCCCCAGCCGCGGGCGTCGTAGCCGAGGTAGCTCAAGAACCCGCGCAGGGGCCACATC
>JABDJF010000340.1 GCA_013002645.1 Myxococcales bacterium | reverse complement strand
TATCTGAGCAACGTTCCCTCCTCATCCCTTTCGAACCGCGCGCCACACCTTTCGGGCGATCTCCTCGGGCGGGCACGGCTCAACGACTACTTCCGATGCACCGGCGCGCAGCATGTCCGCGAGCCGTTCGATATCCCCGGGGTCCGCGTCACTCACGACAGGGAGCCCAGTTCCGGCCAAGGCCGCGACCTGCGCGGCGGTCGCACCAGGCGCGAAAACAGCCAAGTATCCCAATGGGATGTCCTCCGGCTCGGCGTTGATCTCCACAGCCTCGATCCCATTGGCCGCAAGCCCGAGTGCAAGCTCCGCCTCGACACCGCCGCATACGGCAATCTTGATATCGGAACCAAACCAGGCGTCTCCATCCATCGTGATGCCTTCATCTTGGACAGGGGGCGCTGACACCATGCGCGCAGGCCTTCCAAGCAGCCGGTCGCCGGTCGCCTCTCCCTTTCGCTGAGGTGCGTTCGGATCGAGCAACCGCAGCGTTTCGAATACCGACTGAGAAGACGGGCGGTCGGTGGGGGACTTGGCCAGCATCGCGAGGATGAGCTCGTCGAGCGCGCTTGGGATCTGGATCGCAGGAGCACGCTCACGAATCGAAACCGGCGCGGCAAAGAGGTGCTGCGAGAGGACGACCGCGTACTTTCCTTCAAACGGTGGCTTCGCGGTCAACATCTCGTAGAGCATGCAGCCGAGCGAATAGATGTCGCAGGCTGGGGAGAGGTTGACCCCTCGCGCTTGCTCCGGAGACAAGTAGTCGGGTGTGCCGAGCCCTTCGCCGGCGCTGGTCAGCCTCCCGGACTCTTCGCTTTCCAGGATGTACGCGAGCCCGAAATCGACGACCACCGTTCGCTCGCCGTCCTGGGTGCGGTCGAGAATGATGTTCTCCGGCTTCAGGTCGCGGTGAATCAAGCCGATCGACGCCGCCACAGCAAGGACGCTGGCTACATCCGTGGCGATTTGGCACGCGCGGCGCGGGCTGAGCGGCGGGAGGTCGATATCGACCAACGAACGAAGGCTTAGACCATCGAGAAGCTCCATCGCGAGGTACATCGTGTCTTCGTGGGTTCCAAAGTCGTAGATCTCGACTGCATTCGGATGCCTGAGCGCGGCCGACACGCGGGCCTCGCGCTCAAACCGACGACGCGCCATTGGTTTCGCGGCGTCTTCGGGAGCGATGAACTTGATCGCGACCGAGCGCTCGAGCCCGGGCTGCTTTGCGGCGTAAACCGTTCCCATTCCCCCCGAACCGATCTGCCGTTCGATCACGAATCGGTCGGCGATGACGGTGCCCGGCGCGAGCTCTCCTCGGCTCATGAAGCGGCTCCGTTCATAGCCGGACCTCGAAAAGCTTCACCGGATCTCGACGGCCGACGAGTTGCCTCGGACCGAGTGCGGCGTACTGGAAATCGTCGCCGGCCGAGGCCTTCGTGGAATGCGTGACCAGAATCTGTTGCGGTCGTGCGATCGATTCGAGACGGGCCGCGACGTTGACGACATCTCCAATCGCCGTGTACTGCATTCGGGTTTCGGAGCCCACGTTGCCGACCACGGCATGCCCAGAGTTGATCCCAATCGCCAACTCGACGGTCACGCCGAATTTCTGCCTCCAGCCCTGGTTGCCCGCCTCGAGCCAGCGCATCATGTCTTCCGCTGCGGCGATGGCTCGGGCGGCATGGTCTGGTTGCAGCTGAGGTGCGCCCCAGATCGCCATCACGGAGTCCCCGATGAATTTGTCGACCGTGCCTTCGTACCGGAAGACGATCTCGGTCAAGATCGTGAACAGCTCGTTCAGCAGTCCGACCGTTTCCTCGGCTGCCAGAGAGTCGGCAATCGGAGTGAAGGCGACGACATCGGCAAAGAGAACCGAAATCTCGCGCCGCTCGCCACCGAGCTGCATGTCCTGTTCGCGACGCACCACCCGGTCGACCAAATCTGCATCGAGATACCGCCGTAGGTCCCGCCTTATGGCCTCTTCCTCGCGAATTCGCACTTCGCTTGCTTGCAAATCGGCGGCGGCGGAGCTGAGCACGTCTCCCAAGACCGCCAACTCGTCCCGGGTATTCACCGTGACCCTGCGATCGAAGCGGCGGGCGGCAAGGTCGTCCGCAAAGGTCGAAAGCTGCTGGATGGGCCTCGTGATTTGCCGCGCCACGGCGAAGGCCACCATCAACGCGATGATGATGGCGATGAGGCTGACCACGAAGACCACGCGGCGCATGGTGTCGACCGACGCATAGGCGAAGTCACGCGGAATTTGCGTCACGATCGCCCAGGGGCGGGTTTGAAGCCCGCTCACGGTGCCTACCATCTCGGTGCCATCGCTTTCGACGTACTCGCCGGACTTCACCATCGCGCCGGCAAACCTGTCGGTCTCGACCCCTTCGAGCGCGCCTGCGCCCCGTGCCGATGCGAGCTCTCGTGACCGATCGACGAGAGAGTGTGCGAGAATTCGCATATCGTCATCGATGACGAAGAGTGACCCGGGCAGGCCTTCGAAGCGCTCGATTGCAAGCTGCTCGACCCGTTGCTGCACCCGCTGAAGTGACACCAAGCTCCCTACGAAGCCGGTTATCGCGTTTGCGGTGCGAATCGGGAGCACGAGCAGGACCCGAGGGCCCGCCTCGGCTGGGACGGCGGCGCCGGTAACCACGTTTTCGGTGGCGGCCGTTTCACGAATGGCCTCAGAGAGCTGCTCCGGCGGTTTGACTGCCTGCGCCGACGCCTCGCGAATGACATCCACCAATTCGCCGTTGAGCGCGTAGACGCCGACGTGGTCGATCGCTTCATGCGCCGCGACGAGATTGATCGCGAGCTGAATCGCGACGGGCTCGGGAAGGTCGATGTTCGTCAAGACACGCCCAACCGCTTCGAGGCCGTTCTCCGCTTCTCCGAGCTCTGATTCGATCGTCCGCGACAAATCGCCAGCGACGGAAAGCTGGTACTCCCGCGTCATCGTGCGCACGGTCTCGCTTGCCTTGCTCATTAAGGCGTAGCCCAGCGCGGTCAGCGGCACGATTGTGAGTAGTGCGCCGAGGACCGTAAGCTTGGTGCGGAACGGAAATACCGCAGGTGCCCCCATGTGATTTCAATATCATACGAGGGTCCATCAGGCACAAAGCCGCGTCCGTGCGCGATGTATTGAGAGCTCTCGGCCGTAGGAAGGTTTCGTGCGGGTCGCTTGGCGCAGGCTCGGGGGTATAGTACC
>JABDJF010000303.1 GCA_013002645.1 Myxococcales bacterium | reverse complement strand
GGCGTCTATCATGCGATCAGCGGCGCAAACGAGCGCTTCAAGACCGGGCAGTTCGTCGACGTCAGCGCGGAGGGCCTCGACCTCTACAATACGATGCTCGAGGCGATGGGCATCAGCCGGCGCCTGGGGCCGTCCGGACGATCTCTCAATCGGGTCAGTCAGATCCTCCGATAGCGCCGGATCTGTGGTAACGGGTCGTTTCGATGGAACCCCAGCTAATCTTCTGGCCTGTGTTGGCGCAAATTGCGCTGACCATCTTCATGTTCATTCGGATTGCGATCGTGAAGGCCAGGTCGCTCAAGGCCGGGGATGTCGACCTTTCACGCAGGGCACTGCATCCGGACGCTTGGCCCGACTACGTGCTTCAAGTGACGAACAACGTTCGAAACCAGTTCGAGATGCCGGTTCTCTTCTATGTCCTCGCCCTCGGGCTGTGGGCGCTTGGCGAAGTGAACGTCGCAACGTTGGCGCTGGCTTGGCTTTATGTCGTCTCACGGGTCGCCCACGCGTACATCCACACGGGCTCCAACATCGTGAAGTATCGGTTGAAGCTGTTTCAGCTGAGCACGTTGGCCCTCGTCGGCCTGTTTGTATTCGCCGTGAGAGCGATGCTTTGAGCTAGGTCGGCCTGGTTGAAAGGTCTCGGTGCGTATGCTTCTCTCCGGCCTTCGGCATGCGCGGAACGGTTGAACAGTGGCTGCGGCTAGCGGGGTTGAAAGAGTTGGCGCTCGAAGCGTCGACTACGCTCGTCCTGCTATTCGCCGTCTTGGCGCTGGCCTTGGTCGTCGATTTCCTGGTCCGCAAGGTCCTGCTCCGCTTGGCGACCGCGCTTGCCAAGCGCACTCGATCCCAATGGGACGACAAGCTTCTTGAACACCGGGCGTTTCACAGAAGCGCACACATCGTCGGGGCGTTGGTCGTCTACGCCCTAGCGCCGGCGATTTTCGCAAACTGGCCAACGCTCAACGCGATTATCCGCAACGTACTCGAGGCGTATGTGGTGCTGGTGGCCTTGTTGGCAATGACAGGAGCGCTTCGAGCGTTCTTGGACGTTTATCAAGGCAAGCATCCGGAAAGCCGAGTCCCGATGCGCGTGTTGGTCCAAGCGACGATCATCGTGATGTGGTTCGTCGGTTTAATCGTCGTCATTGCGATTCTCATCGATCAATCGCCCACCGTCTTGTTGGGCGGACTTGGGGCGATGACCGCGGTACTGGCGATCGTCTACAAGGACTCGCTGCTCGGTTTCGTCGCCGGCATTCAAATCGCATCGAACGATCTGCTTCGCAAGGGAGATTGGATCGAGATGCCCGACTACAACGCCGACGGCGACGTGACCCAGATAGGGCTCACCACCATCAAGGTGCAGAACTGGGACAAGACGATCACGTCGATCCCGTCCTATGCGATCATCACCGATAGCTTCAAGAATTGGCGCGGGATGAGCGAATCCGGCGGGCGCCGCATCAAACGCGCGATCCAAATCGACATGAACAGTGTCGAGTTCTGCACGCAGGACATGATCGATCGGTTTCGCAAGATCGACGACCTGAAAGACTACATCGACGAAAAGCAAAGGGAGCTCGAGGATTGGAATGCGAAACGCAAGATCGACGACACTGTGCTCGTCAACGGCCGGCGCATGACCAACCTCGGGACCTTCCGAGCTTACCTGGTCTCGTATCTTCGAAACCATCCGATGATCAATCAAGACATGACTTTTCTCGTGCGCCAGCTGCCACCGGCCGCTGACGGTTTGCCGATCGAGATTTATGTGTTCAGCGGGGACAAACGTTGGGCGGCGTACGAGGACATCCAATCGGACATTTTCGATCACATCCTGGCCGTGATCCCGGAGTTTGACCTGCGGGTGTATCAACATCCGAGCGGGAAGGACGTCCAGGAAGTTGCCTCCCTCGGACAAGGGCTCGGTGAAGCCCACCACAACCCTGGGGGTTAGGCCCGGGGAGCATCGTAACCACAAACGCCCTCTGAGCTTCGCGCTCTGCGCGACATAACATTCAGGACCGCGAAATTCGGCTCTCAGCTTGAGCCCGGTGGGCCAAGAGAGCCCAGCCCGTCTATCCCCCGCCGTCCCTCTCGATGCGCTCACGCATCCGTCGCGTGAAGGGAAGATTGATCGCATACGAAGCGAGCGTCGCAGCAAGCGCCACGAGAAGCCGCAAGACTCGCGTTGGTTCGAGGCCGATCGAAAGCGCCACTCGGGGCGTCAGCCAATAGGCGGTCACCCACACGAGGCAAGCGGCAATCACGGTAACCGGCAGCGATGCCAACATGCTCTTGAGCCACTGCGCAGGAGAGATCGAAAAGACCCGAGCTCCGACTCCCAGCAGCGCAATCAACACTAGCGGAAAGCTGAAGAGCGCAGCGTAGCAGATGGCTTCCACCCCGTAGTCGGCGCCAAACCAAACGGCGGCGATCGTGTACGCAACGGCGAGCGTCACCAGACTTAGCGCAGCGTCGAACAACAACCATCTCGGCCTGCCGACTGCGCGGAAAAGCTCTGGAAGCAACTGCGCGTTCACTCGCAGGAAATAGGCAACACATAGAATGCGCAGCGGGGTTGCTGCCTCAATCCATTCGGGCTTTGCCATCACGGCGATGACATCTTCGGCGGCGACGAAGAGAAACACGGTAACCGGGCCCACCAAGGTGCTCAGGTAGCGTGTCATCGTGTAGAAGGCCCCGAGGAG
Source organism: Myxococcales bacterium (assembly GCA_013002645.1). GTDB lineage: Bacteria > Myxococcota_A > Polyangia > Polyangiales > Houyiibacteriaceae > SG8-38. The sequence continues at coordinate 7,163 of JABDJF010000303.1, read as the reverse complement.
CACTCGAGGCGAATCGGCATGGCGCGAGAAAACAGGAAACGCGACCCGATTTGCGACGAGCATAATCGCTTGCAATGGGGCAGTGGCGAGGTCCTTCGCGACCCGATAGATCCCCGTGGCGTCCGTCCCGAACAACGCGCCAACGACGGGGATGTCAACTTGTCGGTAGAACTCGAAGATCCCCTGCGAGAACATCAGTGGCACGCCGAAATCGAGCAATTCACGGAGATCCTCTTTGGCGAACAGACGCAGCGAACCCATTCTGCTTACGATGGTCGTATGCAGAAACATGTAGCCGTATCGACCGATGTCACCGAGAGCAAAGGCCCACGCGCCGCCGCCCAACGCGGCTGTCACGACACGTAGAGTGGTCGATGCAACGGCCCCTCCGACGTTGGCGGCACTCGCTTGCGGGAAACGCAAATCACGTTGAATCTTCTCCATCGGCCCGACTGTGAAACCGGCGAAAACCAGCTTCAGCGTCCATGCACAGGTCAGCGCAATCATGGCGGGCTCTTCGAAGAAGGCGGCGAGCAACGGCGAGATGCCTGCGACGACGAGCGCCAAGAAGACGCCAACCGCTCCAGCCGTCCAATAGGCTGTCGAAAACTTTCGTTGCGAGAGCCGTGGCGATTGGACGATGGCGTATCCAACGCCGAATCCGCTGAACGCGTCAGCGAACGCAACCACGCTTGCGCAAAGTGCGGCGATCCCGACCTCCGCCGAAGTCAGGAATTTCCATACGACGAAGACCGATGCAACGTCGATGACCCGCGCGGCCACGCTCGCCAAGCCCAACCATTTCAAGCCCGTCTGTAGTTGTTTGGTAGGTTCCGCCATGCAATGCTCGATCCGATGCGCCAAGTGGTTCTTCGGCCGTTAGGTCCCAAGGTTTCACCCAAGCTATCAGTGATCGTGACGACGTATAACCGGCCCGACGCACTGCGCAAAGTGCTTGAGAGCCTGGCGCGTTGCCCCGAAGACGATTTCGAAGTGATCGTGGCAGACGACGGTTCGACGGAACAAACGAAGGACGTCGTTCTTGGGATGAGAGAGTGCGTCCCGTACGCCTTACTGCACGTATGGCAGCAAGACCGCGGATTTCGCGCGGGAGCATCCCGGAACCGAGCGACAGCGGCTTGCTCCGCACCCTATGTCGTCTTCGTCGATGGGGACTGTGTCGTTGCCGCGACATTCGTCGCGCACCATATGTCGCTGGCTCGAAAGAAATGTTTGGTCGGCGGTCATCGTATCCTGCTGGGTCGCGACCTGACGAATGCGATCTTGCGCTCCGAAATGTCGATCGAGGACTTGGACAACTCGAGTCTCGGACGCTGGCTTTGGCGTCGGTGTCGTGGTGAGGTCTCGAAGGTCAGTGCGCTCTTCGACCCCAGGCCGCGAATATGGCCAAGTCACCACCCCAAACGCTGGCGAGGAGTAAAGAGTGCCAACGTTGGCATGTGGCGCGATGATCTCGTCGCCGTGAACGGGTTTGACGAATCCTTCGAGGGTTGGGGCTACGAAGACTCAGATCTGGTCATTCGACTCATGCGCAACGGCATCCGCCGCGTCGATGCGCGGCACTGCTGTGTTGTGTATCACTTGTGGCATCGGGAGAACGACCGAGCACGCGAACAGGAGAACCGCGAGCTGCTGCAGGCCTCGCATCGCAGCCCGATCCACTGTGATCAGGGATTGAGCAGGTACTCTTCATGAACGGCGCGCTCGATCATCCGAGTACTTGCCGGTAGATCGTCAGAGCCGTCTCCGCCGTCTGTTGCCACGAAAAACGCTTGGCGGATCGTACGCTCTTCTCCGAGAGCTCTGCGCGAAGCGAGGGGTCGTTCATCTTCTCGATGGCCTTGGCCAACGCACTCGCATCACCCGCTCTTACGTGCATCCCCGCGCCACCGAGCACCTCGACCAGCGGCGGAATATCGCTCGCGATCACGGGACAGCCGCAAGACATCGCCTCGAGTGCGGGCATCCCAAAGCCTTCGGCCAACGAAGGTTGCAACAACGCATGCGCATTCTGAAGCAAGCACACCAGAGCCATCTCGTCTACTTCGCTCAGCCATTGAACCCGATCTTCGATGCCGAGCTCTTGGACGAGCTTTACCAGCCCATCCCCTGGGCGTCTTCTCTGCAAGAGCACGAGCTTGTGTGTTGAATGCGCAGCGGCGAATGCGCGGACCGCGATGGCGTGCCCTTTCGAAGCCTGGTTCTGACCGACCACCAGGTAGTACGTCGTATCTTTGCCAACGAGCTGATCCACCTGACTTCGCGAGGCGTGCACATCGGACGGCAAGGAAAAAGATGCGTCCGCCGCATTGGGTGTGACGGTGATCCTGTTTGCAAGGTGCTTGTCGTAGCCCACCAAGACATCGGCGGATGCCTTCGAAACCGTGAGAATATGTTCGGCGTTCTGGATTGCTCGCTCGATCCCAGTGCGAAAGAACCATTGTCGCGCTCTTCCAACCAAGGGACGCGGGTCGCAGTACATCCTATCGGTCAACCACATGATGTCGTGCACCGTCACGATCGATGGCAGCTTCACGCCCGGTCCCAACGTGTTGTGGGGTGAATGGAAGAGCCCTGCGCTGCCGAAATCGAACAGCATGGGCTGAGGCATGAGCGCGCCGAGGCCGTTCGGTTCGTAGTCGTTGATTACCGGCCGGAGATTTGGATGAGACGGCAACAACCGTCGGTTGTCAGCGGCGATCCAAGCCCGCCACTCGATCTCGGGCGCAAGTGCCGGAAGGCGTTGCAGCAGCGCACCGACATGCCGACCGATTCCGCTCTGTCGCGGCTTCAGATAGCGGGCATCCATGAGGATGGTGTCGGTCACGTGCGATTCTGCTCGCGGTCTCAGACAGTCGGCAACGAAACCTTGGGGGACGCAACAGGGCCAGGTTGGGGGCGCCACTCGTCGAGGCTCGAGGCCCGTCGCACACAGGCAATCGTGCAGCTCTCCTCGCAACCCTTGGGTCGGTCGAACTCGCGTTTGAGGTCGTTTCGCGTGTAGTCGAGAAGCGGGATCCCGGGCTCATCGCGGCGCTGGCTGCAGTAGGCGACTTTGCCGAGCTCGTCGACGTAAAGGTACCGAGCCCCTGCCCGGCAACGCCACGGCGCAGTGCCCCCGCGCAGCATCTTCTTCTCCCATCCCTCTCCGAAGCGGTGGAAGAAGCTCTTGTTGCAGAGCGCCTGCATCTCTTCGTAGAACTCTGGAAGGATGTCGCCGATCAACCCTGGATCGATCTGGCCTTGTTGGTCGTGCAACAGACCGACGGTCATGTAGAAGCCCAAAGATCGAATCTCGTCAATCAGCTCTCGAGTTTGTTGTGGAGGGGACGAACCGAGCACCGCATTGACGTTGAGCTTGAACTTCGCCTGCTCCTTGAGCAGCAGCAGGCGCTTCTTGATCTTCGACCAAGACTTCTGAGAGACGTCGTTGGGCTCGATGTTGTCGACGGACACCTGCAGCAATGAAAGCCCCGCGTCGTTCATCCGCTCGATCCACCCTTTGGTGATGGGGTACGCATTCGAGATCGAGGTAACGACCATGCCGTGCGAGACCGCGCGCGCGACGACCTCGTCAAGATTCGGATGCATGAACGGCTCGCCCCCGGTCAAGGTGAGGACGAGGCAGCCAAGCTCGGCAAGGTGATCGACGCGTGCGAACAACTCCTCGAGGGGCACGGGCGGCGAGTAGTCATCGTACTCGTTGCAGTAGCCGCAGCTCAGGTTGCACCGGCGGATCACGACGAGCTGGGCCAGCAGCGGTGACTCGGGCCGCCGCATGGCGTTGATCGCCCGCGCCGCCGTACGGAGCGGATACGGAGTGAGGGGACGCAAGCGGTCCTGCTGAGCGTGATGACGCATCGGGTCCTTCCTTAGCAGGGCGTATGCCGACGAGCCGCCTTTGTGTCGATTTGTCCTCAATTTTCGCAAAAACGGCGTAGTTTTGCATCGTGCACCTGGCCACCTACGACTTCTACAAGGAGTCGTACTTGAGGGCGACCCGGACGGGACAGGGCGGTGAGGGGCGCGACGCCGACCAGATCGCCGAAACCGTTCGCTCGGCGCAGCGTGAGGCATTCGCCACGTCCGTTGACCGCGCGAGCACGCGAAGTGCTCGATGACGCGTCTCCCGCTGAGGGAATCATTTTCCCCAAGTTCGCCTGGCGTTACCCGCTTCGGGACACATTGAAAGTAGTTTCGAGGTACCCGTGATCGGCGATCGAGCTAACCCCGCGACATCACTCCAGTGCGAGGAACAGGACTCGAACCTGCACGCCCAAAGGACACTGGAACCTAAACGTAGGCAAGAGCCCCGACAAACACCGAATTCATTGAGGAAAGATGCGTCAGCAGACGTCATCAGAGGCAGTGAAACGACGCATTCGGGACAACTTGTCCCAGACGCAAGGGACGTCGTCACGATGTCTGAAGTGCGTGCGTGCGCGAGGGCGCTCGTGCAACGCGTTGCCGAAGGAGGCGAGATCCCGATCGCTTCGTTGCGCGAGATCGCCGACCTCGTGCTGCGTTCGGAGTTGGTTGCAGTCAGCCAACAGCTACTCGATGGGCCCCCTGAGTTCGCGCTCAGGCGAGCGATGGAGCTCGCTGGCTTGATCTTAGCCGTCGTGGCTAGCGATGGTCGAAAAGTGGAGCAGGAAGCGGCCAAGTGAGGCAGGTCAACTACGCTAGCCGAAGAAGCAACTATGAGGGTCTTCGTCGATGTGTTTGAGCAAGGGCCCGAGCCTGCTTGCCTCGGGCAACGGTTCGTAGAGATGCCACTTCAAGTCTGCCCGTTGCCAGTAGAGCTGCCAGACTTTCCGGGTTCGGACGTATCTGATCTTCGCACAGAGCTCCTCCATCAATTCTCCTGGGGCTCCCCAACGTGGTCGTACTTCGTAGATCACAATAGAATGACCTTGGACGCGGTACTCCAATCGGATTTCATCTCGAAGGTGCTCCGGAGAGCGTGCTGCGCAGAGGCCGCCGACCTCCTCCTCGATTCTCTTCAGTTCGAGCTCGCTGAACGCCATGAACGGTCTCAGGAGCCTGGTAGCTCCGGGAGGGTTCTACCAGGATGGGATCTCCCAGCTGGGGGCCATAGCTGGTGGGAATTGATCGAGTTTATCTCATCTTGATAAATCGCATAGTCTCTCCATATACATCCGCTTCATCGCTCTCTTCCAGACTGTCGATCAGCGAGGACACCAAGCGCGCGCGTTGGCGGACCGGAAGCTTCATCGCCTCCTCGAGCAGCCTTTTCGCTTCATCGGTCACGCCCCGAGTGTGGTTGATCCGGTGCGCTTTCGGGACTCGAAGCCAGAGTTCCTTCCGCTCGCTTCCCGGTTATTTCCCGATAGGTGACAGATGGGTCATTATGACCCATAATAGCGACAATGAGACGTGATGAGGCGCTACAGACGATCGTCAGCATGGCCGCCCAGGGTCTGATCGCGTTCACCAATCACGCTCTGTTCGAGAAGATGCCCGCTCTCGGGCTCATCGAGGACGATGTCCGTCACTGCCTCACGCATCCGACGGGCATCGAGAAGAGCGACCCGTACCACCATCAGTCCGACTGGATGGTCCGGGGCTCGGACTTGAGCGGCAACTCGTTGACCGTATGCGTCGTCATTGAGGCCGACGTGCTGGTCGTCACCGTATTCTGAATGAGACACGCCATGAAGACACAACAACACCAAATCACCTTGGACGGCGTCACCTTTGAAGGCGACCTCCCGTTCTACGTCAGCGAGACGCGCCCGGAGCTCGGACCGCTCACACGCGATGAGGACCTCAGACGCTTCAACCGAACGGTCGTCCGAAAGATTGCGGAGCTCGGCCTGCAGGGGCCCGAGTCGCTTCGGTTCTGCCGCAAAGTCGCCGGTCTCGGCGTCGTCGAGTTTGCCACTCTCCTCGGTTACGACCGCAAGGCCGTCCAGAGATGGGAGAGCGCGGAGGTCGCGGTACCGCGGCTCGCGATGGCATTCGCATCGACGATCGCGCAAGGGCACGAGCAGGCGCGCGAGACACTGAAGACGCTGGAGGCGTTCGTCGACGAGCATGAGCGGCCGACGACAGTGCACGTGGATGCTGCGTAGAGACATGCGCTGTGTCATTGCTTTGGCGTCGCCTTTCTTTGGGAGTCCACGGTAGCGGTGCGTGAGACGAAGCGGCGGTACTATACGGCGCTTGTTCTCGCCACGGTCGTGGCGCTGAGCTTGTTCTGGCGATTTTCACCCTTTCTTCCTCCAGAGTCATGGGCCGTTCCAATGGCCGTTCTGAGTGGGCCCACTATTTGGCTCTACTACGCTCGCTTTGCCAGCGTGTTCGATCCCCATCATTGGCAAGCGGCGACGTGGTATTCGCTTAGCCTGCTGGCGAGCTTGACCCCGGCCCTGATCGCTCTTCGCGTCCAACGTGCAGAGAGCCGCATCGCTGGTTTTCTTTTGGCGACGATACTCTGGCTCTTTTTCGGCGCACTTGCCGTCGCTATGATGACGATCTGAGTAGGGTCGCTCGGTACGTTCCGGGCAGCTGGAACTTGCGACGGTGCAATCGCGTACGGACCCGCTGGATCGTCTTCGGCACCGCCGACTAGATAGCGAGTTTGCACCGGTACGAATGCTCACATGATAGGCTGGTGCCGTGCGTAAAGCAGTGGGGACCCTTCTCGCTCTCCTTGGAACAATCGCTGCGGCCGTCGGAGGCTTTTCGCTTCTGGGGCTCATCTATGCGTCGGTCGCAGTCGATCGGCACTTCGAAACCCGAGGCTGGCTCGCGACTCTCGGGCTCGGATTACTGGGCACTCTATTGTTCGTTGCCGGCTACTGGATGCGGGTAGACAAGACAGAACTGCGACAGCTACTGACGGACCAGTTCTATGGTCCTGATGCGATCCTTGCGCCGAAGGGCGAGGGCGCACGTCCGACCACCATGTGGGGGGCCTACATTGTCTGGGGCGCCGTCTCAGCCGTCGGGTATGCGATCGATGGCTTCGTCGGACTCGTCGTCGTCGGTCTCGGGGTCTTGGTCGTCGCCCAGCTTCTGATTTGGTCGCACGAGCTCGGACATTTGCTTTGTGCGTTAGCTCTCAGGATGCGTCCGTGGCTGATCGTGGTTGGTGGGGGGCCACAGCTGTCGAGGCG
>JABDJF010000296.1 GCA_013002645.1 Myxococcales bacterium | reverse complement strand
GAGAAAATATCTCGACAGGGGCGCCAAGTTCTACTTCGCCTACCACTCCAAGAACAATGGGCATCTCGCCAGCTTCGAAATCGACAAGACCGCGTGCAACAAAGGCGAAGCACACTAGCCACCTTCCGATGGTCCTCGACCAAGAGGGCACGGCAACGGATTTCGCCTTCAGCCGCAGCTTCTGACGTCGGCCGCTACCAGATGAGCGGGATGAGCCGGTATCGAACTCGGGTCATGTACTCCGCATAGCCGGGCAGTGTGTCTCGAAGGGTTTTTTCCTCGACGAAGATGCGCGCGACGAGAGCGATGAGGACGATGGGCAATGCAAGCACGCCTGCGTAGCTTTCCAGCCAAAGAGGGAGGCCTGCGAGAAACGCGATGAACCCTACGTAGAAAGGGTGGCGTACGTGCGCGTAGAACCCGGTGTCGACCAGCACGTGGCCACGGTCGGACTGGTCTCTGACGATGGTCATCGCGAACGCGTTCTGAATCACTGTCGCGATGAGAAGGCCATAGCCAGCAAGCGCCAAGACCGCACCGAAAACGGACATGCCCAGGGAAGGTGTTGGTAACAAGTGCAGGTGGAAGACATCGAGGGGGATGAAGGCAAGCCAGACAGCGAACGAGAAGATGATGAGAAACGTGACAACTCGGTCGGCCACAGGCTGAGTCTTCGCGACCGGCGGTTGGAGTCGAGCCTCGAGACTGGCAGGGGCGACGCGCGCAAGCGTGACGACCGAGACCGACATGACGACGCTGTAGGCCACCAGGAACTGGATCGCGCGCGGCCAGTGCCAGGTGCCAGCCGGAATCAACAACAGGGCCGCGAACAACGCGACTTGAAACAACCCTCCTACTAGACCCCTGACCATCAACATCGAATCCTCCGCAGTCTCAGAGCCAGCTCACCTCTTCCGCGGTGAGGCCGTCCTCTCTGAGCGGCTTATACTTGAACCGATAGGGACAGATGCGACCGAGGTTGACCAGAAAGCTGGATTGTTACGCAACATGCGAACTCGCGCGACCGATAACTCGCGACTTTCCACGCGTTCCACCGTGGCGTCCCACGTGGCGTCCCCCGGCTGTTTGGCGTTGCACCCCGACTGGGGTGAGGTTGCCCTTTTCCACTTGGGAACCACCGCTATCCTGTGGTCTGTGTACATTCGCTTCGTAGTAGACGCTATCGATGACGACTCCGAGGTTCGAGGGGGGATCCTCCAAGCGGCATACGCCCTACGCGACGAGGGGCAGATGATCGACCATGACCTACAGGGACTAGACACGCTGCTCAGCTGGTTCGCCTCGCAGCTCAACACCCCCGACCGATTCAACCGCACCAGCTCCAAGGGCTACTACCGGCGCGCTCCAAAGGGGATCTCTTGGCTGAAGGACACGGCCAAGGAGCACATCGACAAGATGCGGGAAGTTGCCGAGATTCTTGGCCGGCATGGACACCGCGTCGAGATGTTGAAGGAGTCACGGCCGGGCTACGTGGTGTACGAAGACGAGTTCCAGGTCGTCGCGGAGCCCTTCGCAGACTCAACCAAGTAGTGGGTAGCTGCACTACTCCGACAGACCGTGGAGCCTTTCGAAAGAACGTCGACTACAAACCGGTTCTTCTTCGGAGTACGAGCACCTCATGGAACGGTGGAAAGGCAAAGTAGCGCTGGTCACGGGCGCCTCGAGTGGCATTGGCCGGGAAGTCGCCCGCGCGTTGGCGGCGGCCGGCATGAAGGTCGCGGTTTCGGCGCGGCGCGCGGACCGCTTGCAGGAGCTCGCAGACGAGATCGGTGGCGAGACCATCGTCGCGCCTGCGGACCTTCGTGACGAAGCAGCGATTCTCTCCGTGTTCGAGCCCATTCGGTCGGCATGGGGCGGCGTGGACGTCTTGGTGAACTCGGGCGGGCTCGGTCGAAATGCGCCGCTACTTGAAGGGCCCGTCGAGGCGTGGCGGGAAATGCTCCAGGTCAACGTTCTGGGAATCAGCATTTGCACGAAGCTCGCGGTCGACGACATGCGGCGGCGCGGCGACTCTGGGCACGTCTTTCACATCTCGTCGATGTCGGCTCACCGCGTTCCCGGCGGCAGTGGCATGTACGCAGCCAGCAAGTTCGCCGTGCGCGCACTCACGGAAGCCTTGCGCAAAGAGCTTCGTCATGCCGGGAGCAACATCCGCGTGACCGCGATCAGCCCGGGCTACGTCGAAACCGAGTTCGCCGAGGTCTACCATGGCAACCGTGACGCGGCCGACGAGACGTACGGCCGTTTCAAAGTGCTTCAGCCTCAAGACATCGCCGCGAGCGTGCTCTACGCCTTGAGCG
>JABDJF010000282.1 GCA_013002645.1 Myxococcales bacterium | reverse complement strand
GCTCAGGCGTGTCGTGACCGCGACTTCGCCCCCCCCCGTTGATGACCTTCAGCTCTCCCATTCGAGCGCTCCCTTTCTCCACGCGTAGACCAGAGTCACGCCGAGAACGACGAGGAAGAGGAGCATCTCGACGAACCCGAGCCAGCCGAGCTTCGTGAACAGGCTCGCCCAGGGGTAAAGAAAGACCGCTTCGATGTCGAAAACCACGAACAGGATCGCCGTGAGGTAGAACTTGATGCTGAGCCGGATGTGCCTTGCGCCCGTCGTCTCCGAACCCGACTCGTACGGAATGGCCTTCTCCGCCGTCATGTTCTTGGGCCCGAGCACCGTCGTCAGGCCAAAGACGCTGAGGGCGACGAGCAAGGCCACGCCAAGCATGAGAAATACCGGTAGATAGGCCGAGAACATAGAGGGGCGGACTCCAAGACGGGGCGGTGGATCCCAGTCGAACGTTGCTTAGTATCACCCCCAAGGGGTGTCAATGAAGGCGTCGGCGCCGTTCGAGCGCGTGCCACGCCGACGGATGACGAGCTTCAGCCCCAGGAACCGCAACACCGGCCCAAACGGTCCCCCTATCTGGCCCGAACGCTCGGTTTCCCCGCCTGAGGCGGAGCTCGGCAAGGCGTCTTGGACATGGGCGGTCGCGGCCTTGGTCAGGAACCCGTCCGGACCGGTCGCACCGTCGCAGTTTGGAGCTCCGGCATTTCGACATCGACCTCCACACGAAAAAGGCTGTCCTCGAGGCTCACGTCGAGCCTGCATCGCGGCGACGACGCGACCTGGAGCAGGCCGATCCCACCGTTGCTCCGGATGTCGGTCGAGTTGATCAGATGGTCGGTCAATTCCTGCCAGAGCACGTTCGAGGTCTTGCTCGAGACGTGCCGGTGGATGAAGTCGAGGGCGCGTTTCGCTTCGCCGATGTCTTTGACGGCGTTCGTCGACAACACCCGGATGCGGGGCTGGCCTTTGTATAGCCGATAGCTGACCATCAGCGCGGGCGCCGGGGTTTGGTCCCAGTCGGCGTGCGTCACGATGTTGTCCACGATTTCGCGGACGGCCACGACCACATCTCGAACTGGAAATGGGTCTTCGAACATCGCGCCAAGCGTCCACTTCAAACCAAAGATGACGGACTCTGCGAGCTCGGGGCTGAACCGGAGCGGGCTGATTTCAAGTTGATACTTGATGTTACGGTTATCGTTCATGAGGCCTGCCGGATTTCCGTGAGCTTGACGGGGGCGCCTGGCTGCTTGGAGACGCCGTCGACGAAGAGTCGAGACATCCGAAGATGTTCGGATTGCTCTGGCTGCTCACCGGTGGCGTAGATCGTCACGGGACGCCCCTGCGCGCGGATCGCGTGCAGCATCCGATAGATGGCGTGTTGAGCGCGGGAGAGCACCTCTCCGAGATGCTCCAAATGGCAATGGACGTGGGATGCCGGCGTCTCGTTCGCGAGCCGCGCAAGCACCTCCAAGTGCCCCAGGTAGCTATCGAAACGGTCGCCATGCCGAACGACGAGGCCCCCGTAGAACCAAATCGACAGTACGTTCTGGTCGTCGAGCTCATGCTCGATTCTGAAGGTCGTCTGACCTTCCAATTCGAATGTGCCGGTCGCTTGCACCAGGTTACCTCGGCCCCGGGATCTCGATCCCGATCAAGGTGATGTCATCTAGCTGGGGAGTCTCGCCGCGAAAACGGTCCAGCGACGCGATCACGGTCTGTGTTGCAGCTCGAATATCCAAACAACTCCTGGTCATCCCCCATGCCTTCGTCAGCCCGCCCTCGTCGCGGAATGTCTTCCCTGACCCGTTCGTCTGAGTATACAGCCCATCGGAGTAGAGAAACAACCGAGTCCCTGGAGAAATCGTGAGCTCGCTGGACTGGTAGCGCATCTCGGGAAAGAGGCCGACCATGAAACCCGCCGCAGCCGGAGGTTCCGATGGACCCGCCCCCGAAATCACGACGAATGGCATCTCTCCGGCGCGCGCGTACCGAATGGACACTTGGTCCGGGGAGCTGGCATCGAGGTCCACGCACAAGAAGCTTCCCGCCAGGTCCGCGTACTTGGATGTGGCTACTTCGTTGAGACGCTCGAGGACTCCGGCCGTATCGAGGTTGGGATGATCGAGGACCGTGTATTCGGGTAAGGCCGCAGCGGCGCGAACCGCGGCTTTCACCCCGTGGTCCACCATGTCCGCCACGAACAAACGAACCTGGCCGGGGCCCAGGGACGTGAGGTGATAGAAGTCGCCACCGACCACATCCGCTGGGCGGAACTCGACATGTGCGGTGAGCGGCGCCGGCATCTCGAGCTGGGGAAGCAGGTCGTTTTGGAAGTCGCGGGCGAGCTCGAGGTCGGACTGCACGTACTGGTGCTGGGCTCGCAGGGTCAGATGTGCATCAAAAAGTGCCCGCTCTTGGCGACGCTTGGTCACCAGGTTGCGAACCCGCAGCAAGAGCTCTTCCTGGAGGAATGGTTTGAGAAGGTAGTCGTCTGCACCGTAGTCGAGCCCGCGCAGCTTGGTTTGTTCTTCGGTTCGAGCGGTCACGAGCATCACAGGAGTACGGGAAAGACGTCCGCCGCTCCCCTTGATGGCCTGGCATAGTTCGGAGCCCGACATCAGGGGCATCATGACGTCAGAGATGACGAGATCGGGGTCCCACGCCTTGGCGACCTCCAAGCCCTCCCGCCCGTTCTTCGCGGTTTGGACTTCGTAGTCGTCCCGGAGAAGGGACAGCAGGTACCTCCGCATGTCGGCCGTATCGTCGACCACGAGCACTCGGGGTGCCTCGCCCTCGGGATCGATCGGGTCGGGCAACCACTCCCCCTCCTCTTGACGTTCCGCGGCGCTTCGCGCCGACCTGGGGTCGTCCTCGGCTGCATGCCCCACGGCGGGACCGTCATGTTCGGCATCCTCGTCGACCTCGAAATCGACGAGCTGGGGGGGCCTCACGCTCGTCATCGTCGCTGGCCTCGACGTCTGCCGGATCTGGTCGCTCGCCAGATGCGCTTTGCCCCGGCGAAGCGAGAGCGTAACGGTCGTTCCGACTCCGGGCTCGCTCTCGACCCGAATGGTTCCCCGGTGAAGCTCGACATAACTCTGCACGAGCGCCAGGCCGATTCCCGTTCCGGGGTACTGACGGGTTTCGGAGGAATCCGCCTGCGTGAAGCGATCGAAGATGGTGTGCAGCTTCGATTCCGGGATGCCGATCCCCGTGTCGCGGACGGCAATCTGGACAGAATCACGCCCGCGCATGACCGACACCTCGATTTGCCCCCCTTGGTCGGTGAACTTGAAGGCATTGGACAAGAGGTTGAGCAGCACTTGCTCGAGCTTCTCGCGATCGATGTAGAGCCAAACGGGTTCCGATGGGACGATGACGTCCAGACGTAGTCCTTTGGCGCGCGTCGCGTCATCGACTTCGGCCGCGAGCTCGCGAACGACCTCGACGATGTCCTCTTTGCTGTATTCCGCCTGGGCCTTGCCCGACTCGACTTTGGCGACATCGAGGAGCTGATTGATCAAGCGAAGCAGCCGCAGCTGATTGCGATGGAGCGCCTGAAGGTGCTGTTCCTCCTCTGCCGAATGCTCCCGCTTGAGCAGCGATTCCAAGGGCCCCAGCGAGAGTGTCAACGGAGTGCGAAGCTCGTGGGATACGTTCGCGAAGAAATCCGACTTCTGCTCATCGAGCTCTTTGAGACGCGCATATGCGTTTTCCAGCGTCGCCGTGGTTCGCTCGAGATTTCGATTCGTGTTGAATTCCCGCTCTTCGATCCGGTAGCGAAGCTGCTGGGCCACCACGCTGATGATCGCCATTCCGAGAAGAAAGCTCAATTGGATCAGAAATTCGTTAGGCCGCTTCAAGTCGACCAGTCCCATGACCAGTGGCGCAACGTACGAACCGATCATCAGCACCATGAAAATCGAGGCCGTGCTCAGAGGCCACAGCGTGACCGCGCTCACTCCGACGATGCTGAACACGAGTGTCAGAAAGAATGTCGACTCATAGCCGTCATGCAGCATCATGAGAGTGATGCTGTACCAACCGAGGATCAAGAAGGTACCGATGGTGAGCGCGTCGACGTGGCGGCGAGTCCAATCACGGCCGCGAAACGCAAATGCTGCGATCGATGCGAGCACCAGCAGGCACGCCGCACGCAGACCCTGAAGCAACGTGAAATGCTCGGGAACGACGTAGTACTCCACTCCCGCGAATGCGCCCACGACGACAAATGCCACGACGCTCGCGGCCTTCAGACCCTGGACGTTCGTACGTCGTCGTACCTCGTCGAAAGATACGGGCTCCGAAGCGCGGGTTACCGCTTCAGGCGTACTTTTTGAAGTTGGGGGCTGAGTCATCGGCTGACGCTAATATTGCCTCTCGGATTTCACTGGGCCAGTTGATGGG
>JABDJF010000264.1 GCA_013002645.1 Myxococcales bacterium | reverse complement strand
CCCTGAGACTACACTGAGACCCGATGGCGAAAAAGAGCCGAAAGCTCGTGGTCGTATCGAACCGCGGCCCCTATCGGCACGAAGCCACTCGGGGCCGTGAACGCTGGGTTCGCGCCGCAGGGGGCTTGGTGGCTGCGCTCGACCCCGTCTTGCAGAAGCGCGGCGGAGTCTGGGTGAGCGCCAATCCCGCCAAAGACTTCGACTCGGTCACCGTTCCGGCGCCCCATCTGAGCTACGACCTGGCCCACATTGCGGTCAAGCGCGGCGACCAGCGGGGCTTCTACGAAGGCGTCTCCAACGCGGTCCTCTGGCCGTTGCTTCACGGCTTCGAGCCCACGATACAAGTCGGCGAGGCGCCCTGGTCGAGCTACGTGGGCGCGAACAAAGCGTTCGCCGAAACCACGATTTCGACCAGCCGGCCGAGCGACCTGATCTGGGTCCAGGACTATCACCTCATGCTCGTGCCGGGGATGCTGCGCGCGAAGCGCAGTAAGGCTCGAATCGGCTGGTTCTGCCACATCCCCTGGCCGCCCCCGGACACGTTCGGCATCCTGCCCTGGGGCGAAGAGATCCTCGAAGGCCTTCTCGGCGCAGACGTGCTCGGCTTTCATCTTCCGGAGTACGCGGAGCACTTTCGACAGTGCGTGGAGCGCTTCACGGCCCATCGCGTCTCGCGGGGGACGATATACTATCGCGACCGCAAGGTGAGCACGGTCGCTGCGCCGATCGGCATTCCGGTCGACGAATTGCAGGCGCTTGCCATCGACCCTGACGTCGGGCGCGAGGTCGATCGCATTCGCGAGGCGATGGGGAACCGTCAGTTGATGCTCGGCGTGGACCGGCTCGACTACACCAAGGGCATTCCCGAGCGGCTGGCCGCGTTCGAGCGTTTGCTTCGTCGAGACAGAGGCGCTCGCAAGCGGTACGCGCTGATTCAAGTGATGGTGCCGAGCCGCACCGACGTGAAAGCGTACGCCGACCTCAAAGAAGAGATCGACCGAATGGTCGGAGACATCAACGGCCGCTACGCGGAGACCGGCCGCGTTCCCATTCACTATCTCTATCGGAACCTGAGCCAGCGGGCGCTCTTCGCGCACTACCGAGCCGCGGACGTTGCGCTGGTCACGCCCTTGCGGGACGGAATGAACCTCGTGGCGCACGAATACGCGGCGGCGCGGACGGACGAAGACGGCGCGTTGATCCTGAGCGAGTTCGCCGGCGCCGCGAAGCATCTCGAGGGGGCCTTGCTGGTGAACCCGTATGATGTGGACGCGACCACGGCGGCGATTCACACCGCGCTCACGATGAAGCCGAGTGAGAAACGAAAGCGAATGCGTTCGATGCGCAGCGAGGTGATGAGGCTCGACGTGCACCGCTGGGCCGACCGCTACCTCGATGCGCTGGAGGGAAAGTGAGTCGCATCGGTGCCCTGGTCGAATCTCTGCTCGCGCTCGAACCGCCCTTGCTCGTCGCCCTCGATGTGGACGGAACGATTTCCCCGATCGCTCGAGACCCGGATTCGGCGCAAATTCCGATACCGACGCTCTCCAACCTGGAGGCGCTTGCTCGGGGGCCTGGAGTCGAGCTCGCACTGATCACCGGTCGCACTCTGAGCTCCCTCGCGCAAATGGAACAGCTCGACGGGATTTGGCGCGCGGTCGAGCATGGTGGATTGGTCCTGGCACCCGGGCAAGCCCCGGCAGCGCGCGAGCTCTCGCGCGAACGACGGGAGGCCCTCGCTGTCTTTCAACACTGGGTCGAAACCTACGCCCAAGACGCATTCGTCGAGTACAAGCCGCAGGCTATCGCGGTGCACGTCCGTGCGATCGCCAAAAAAGACCCGGCGCGTGCCGCAAGGCTGCTTGGCGAAGCAGACGAGCTCGCAAGAAACCTCGGCCTGCACGTCCGTCATGGCAAGGCCCTGCGGGAAGCGGAGGCCATCCATCACGACAAGGGCAGCGCCCTTGGAGAAATTTTCGAACGCTCCGGCGCGAGCTCGGTATTCTTTGCCGGGGACGATCTCACGGACTTTTCCGCGATCGAATTCGCAGCGCTGCACGGCGTGGGCGCGTTCGTTTGCTCGGACGAACAAGAGGGAGCGCCGCCTGCTTCTGCCGCGCTGCTACGGAGCGTGGACGAGATGGCCCAGCTGCTCGGGCAGCTGGCAGATCGCATCCCCGGCTGACTGGTGGCGTCCGCACGGTCTCGTGGTAGAGGCCGTGGATGTTGGATCGGGAAATCGCGGAGTCCACGCGCATCGCGCGTCGGGGCGGCGCAATCTTGATGGAGGTCTACGCCACGGAGTTCAGTGTCGACTACAAGGACGAGGCGGATCCCGTGACCGAGGCGGACACGAAAGCCAATGCATACATCGTCGGAGAGCTCCGGAAGGCCTTTCCAAACGACGGAATCGTCGCGGAGGAAAACGAAGACAACAGCGATGCGCTTCGATCGGGGCGCTGCTGGTACGTGGACCCCCTCGACGGCACCAGGGAGTTCGTTGCGCGGAACGGCGAGTTCTCGGTGATGCTCGGCCTGGCGATCGACGGGGTTTCGACGCTAGGCGTCGTATATCAGCCAGGGACCGACAAGCTCTACTACGGCGTCGTCGGCGACGCTGCCGTGCTCGAAGAGCGCGGCGAGCGCCGTCGGCTGAGGGTCAGCGGCGTTTCGGAGCCGAGCCAGCTGAAGTTGGTGGTGTCGCGATCGCACCGCAACAGCGCCGTGGCGGAGGTCGTTTCCCGGCTCGGAATTCACCAAGAGACGGCGAGCGGCTCGGT
>JABDJF010000568.1 GCA_013002645.1 Myxococcales bacterium | reverse complement strand
CTTCATGATTCAGCCAGCCAACACCTTTTTCGGGCTCACCGGTCCGGGCGTGGTCAAGTCGGTGCTCGGCGAAGATGTGACGGCGGACGAGCTCGGGGGCCCTGGCGTTCACGGGCAGAGCGGGGTGGCGGACCTCACGGTGCGAGACGAGGTTGGCGCCCTCAGAACCGCCCGGCGATTGCTGAGCTACCTGCCCGGCAACAACCACGAGCTCGGGCCGTATCAGGAGACGTCCGACCCAGTCGACCGACCCACAGGCGAGATCGACACACTTCTCCGCAAGGCGTTCAACTCGCCGACCGCCTTCAATACGCCGATCGACGTGAGCATCATCCTCCAGCAGATTTGCGACCACGGCGACTACTTCGAGCTTCAGCCGCAGCGAGCGCGAAACACGCTCACCGCGTTTGGCCGACTCGGCGGGCACGTCGTCGGTTTCGTTTGCAACAACAGCGCCGTTGCATCGGGGCAAATCGACGTCGATGCGGCGTTCAAGAATTCGCGCTTCATCCGCTTCTGCAACCTCTACAACATTCCCGTGATTTTCATGGAGGACACGACGGGATTTCTGCCAGGCCGCGATCAGGAAAGCCGCGGAATCGTCCAAGCGGGGCGAGCGATGCTCGACTCGATCATCGATCTCCGGACGCCGCGCCTTCTGCTCATCATCAGGAACGCCTTCGGGGGCGCCTATGCGGCTTTCAACTGCTACGCGACCGGGGCTGACCACGTCATGGCGCTTCCGACGACGCGCGTTGCCGTCATGGGTCCGGCGGGCAAGGAGTTCGTCTACAAGCAAGAGATGCGCGAAATGCGGAACAGCGCACGGGCTCGATTGCAAGAAGCGTTGGACGCTGGCGCCAAAAAAGAAGATGCGGAGGCGGAAGTGGCTGAATGGGTCAAGGCACAGGAAGCTGAGTTCAACGCCCGGTACGAAAGAGAACTGATGAACCCGAAGGAAGCGCTGAGCCTCGGCTCGATCTCCGAGATCGTTCCGCCGACCGATGTGAGGGCAGCGCTGGCCAAAAACCTCGACTTCTACCTGTCCCACTACAGCCCAGGGCCGCTGCAGGCGGTTCAGCGTGAGTTTCATTGATGTCGTCGGATAGTTACATGCACAACCCGCTGATTCACCGGGACCGCCGTCTCGGACGCTCCGAATCGGACTGGGTGCGCTCTTTCGACTGCGAGGACATGACCGTCCTCATCGTTTGCCGAGGACCGATTCGGCGAGAGGCGCTAGACGTCTTCGAAGAGATGGGGATGACCCGGGTAGGGATCCTGCTCTCGGAAAAAGACTCGATCGTCTACCCGCGAGCGCTGGCCCCCGAGCTTCGACGCCTGGACCCGTCGCGCGTTCACTCCGTGTCGGACTACACCGGCGCGAGCAAAGAAGAGCGCGCCGAGCGTATCCAGCAGATCATCGACATCGCGAAGTCCAACGGCTACGACTACGTTTTTGCAGGCTATGGTTTCATGGCGGAGGACGAAGAGTTCGTCCGCTCGATCGAAGAGGCGGGCCTTTGCTTCGTCGGCCCCTGCTCGTACACCGTCCAGGCGGCGGGTTTCAAGGACGAAGCCAAGCGCACCGCGGAGCGCGTCGATGTCAGTGTGACCCCCGGCGTCAACAACGCCACCGCACGGCTGATTCTCAAGAATCATCCCGACCGAAAGGCCCTCAGCAAGCTCGCGACGAAGCACGGCCTCGAGGTTGCTGAGCTCGGCGACGATGCGGTCGATCTAGAAACCCTGGCCGACGCGCTGCTGGGCGCTTCGTACGACGCCCACATCGACCTCTACACGGTCGACGAGCTCGGTGAGCAGATCAAAATCGAGGTTGCGAACATACTCGAGACGAGCAAGGGGAGCCGCATTCGTCTCAAGGCAATTGGCGGCGGCGGCGGCAAAGGGCAGCGCATCGTCGACCGAGCCGAGCAGGCCCCCGCCATGGTCCGGGAAATCCTGAGCGAAGTGAAGGCGCTCGGCGTTGGCGACAACAAGAACATCCTCGTCGAGCTCAACATCGAGACGACGCGCCACAACGAAATCCAGCTCGTTGGCAACGGCGAATGGAGCGTCTCGCTCGGCGGGCGTGATTGTTCACTGCAGATGCACGAGCAGAAGCTACTCGAGGTCTCCATCACGCAGGAGACACTGGCGGCAGCGGTCGAGCGGGAGCGGGCCGCCGGCAACGAAGTCCACGCCAACGCGATTGCGCAGGACCTCGAAATTCTCCGGCGCATGGAAGAAGAAGCCGAGCGCTTCGGCGAGGCGGTGAAGCTCGACTCGGCCTCGACCTTCGAATGCATCGTCGACGGGCCGCGCCACTACTTCATGGAGGTGAACACGCGCATCCAGGTCGAGCATCGAGTTTCGGAGCTGTGCTATGCGCTTCGCTTCCGCAACCCCGACGACGCCGCGGATTTCTTCGACGTGCACTCGCTCGTCGAGGCGATGGCCCTGCTTGCCAAACACAAGGCCAGGCTCCCTCGACCAGAACGTGTTCAACGGGACGCGGCAGCCGTGGAAGCGCGTCTCAATGCGACCGACCAATCGCTTTCCCCACATGCGGGCGGCGAAATCTGGTCTTGGTCGGACCCAATCGAAGGCGAAGTTCGCGACGATCAGGGGATTTGCTTCAAGAACCCCGACACCGATCTTTTCATGCGCTACAAGCTGGCCGGCGCCTACGACAGCAACATCGCGCTTCTGGTCACGACTGGCGACGACCGCCGTGACAGCTACGAACGGCTGCGCGAGGTGCTTCGTCGCACTGTCCTTCGGGGGTCTGACCTTCAGACCAACCTGCAGTTCCACTACGGGCTGGTGCACTGGTTCCTCGCGAACGGCGTCGACGCGAAGCCCACGACCCGATTCGTCGTCCCCTACCTCACCCTGGTCGGCGAGCTCTTGAAGGAGGCCAACGAAATCGACCAGGAGTACGCGTACGACCGCCTCGCAGCTCAATATTTGAAGGCTGCTTCCACGGATCCGGTCGCCGCGAAAGCCACCAACGACCTTTGCATCCTGAAAAAGACTCTGCTCGGCCGTCCGCTCGGCCGCATTTTGCGGCAACCGCATTTGTTTTCAGCCTGG
The DNA here is from genome assembly GCA_013002645.1 of Myxococcales bacterium. GTDB lineage: Bacteria > Myxococcota_A > Polyangia > Polyangiales > Houyiibacteriaceae > SG8-38. The sequence continues at coordinate 1,901 of JABDJF010000568.1, read as the reverse complement.
CTCAGCTCGAATAAGAGCAACTTCGAGGTCAACGAGGGCCGCGTGACCTGGCTCGAGAACCCACTGCAGGTCCTATCAGACACCTATGATCTGCTCTACATGGACGCCGGAGTGGACCTGCCGGCGGCCCATCGCATCTGGGAGCAGGACCAGGCGGTGCTGCGGGACGGTGCTGCGTTCTATGAAACCGCGCAGGAGCGCATGGCGGTCTCCAGTTGGCCGGAGCTCGATGACGCTCTCAAGGCCAAGAAGGCCCCCAAGGGCTTTGACGCCGGCACCTGGAAGCAAGTCCGGGAAGCGCACCTAGGCTTCCAGCTCGGCATGGAGCTTTACAGCTTGCTGCCCTTGATCGGACAGAAGGTCGGCTTCTTCGACCTCCGCGTGAACGAGGACCTCACCATCAGCATTCCCGAGCGGCTTTTCGATCGCGAACATCAGGCGAAGATGAAGAAGGTTCTCGTCCCGCCTCCGGTCAACAAGGCGGACGAAATCGTCGCAGTCAGTGGCGGCATGTACTACTCGCAAGAAGCGCCGGGCATGCCCCACTTCGTCGAAGAGGGTCAGCACTTCGAGATCGGCGACCCGCTCTACATCGTCGAGGTCATGAAGATGTTCAACAAGGTGTACGCGCCGTTTGCGGGCACCGTGGACGAGATCCTCGTCGACACCAACGGCACGATCGTGTCCAAGGGGCAGCCGTTGTTCAAGGTCACGCCCGACGAGAAATTCGTCGAACAAGACGATGCGATGGTGAGAGCTCGCATCGAGTCGAACACCGAGCAGTATCTGTCGGTGGTTTCCTAGCCGATCGATTCAGAGCCGGTCGTCGCGGCCTGTAGCGACGACGACGCGGTTACGGCCTGCAGCCTTGGCGCGGAATAGCGCGCGGTCTGCCGCCGTCATCAGGCGCGCCTTCAGATCACTCGACGGCTGACCATTGAGATGCCGCAGACTGTTGAGCATAGCGACTCCGACCGAAACCGTAATTGGCGGGAGCGTCCCCGCCGGTCGCATCGCTCCTGCGGTGCTCGCGGCTACGTGGCTTCGAAGATGGTTGGCGAGCGCATATGCGCTCTCTCTCGACGCGCGCTTTTGCACGACGATGAACTCGTCGCCTCCAAAGCGAAACACAGAGCCGACTCCGGCAGCGGCTTCGTTCAACGCCTTGCCGGCTCGTTTCAGCGCTTCACTCCCCGCCGCGTGTCCAAACTTGCTGTTCACCCGCTTCAGATGGTCGACGTCGACGAACATGATCGCCATGTCTCGATCGCCTCTTCGTGCGGAGCTCACGGCCTTGGTCAGCTCACTGCTGAGCTTCCTCACGTTTCGAAGACCGGTCAACGGGTCGTGCTCGGCGAGCCCTGCCTGCCTTCGAAGCGAAGACGTTTGGATCAGAGCCGTGGTGATGTAGCTCGCAAGCCCCGCGATCACTTTTTTGTCACGGCTGCCGAAGCGCGCGGGTGACTCCGGGTTCACGAGTTGCAGGATTCCGATGGATCGGACTCCGTCATGCAAGGGCGCGATCAACGCCACCCGAGTCACCTGCGACGAGCGCTCCGAGAACTGCGGTTCGGACGAGAGCGATGAAACGACCAAAGGGGTTCGCCTTCCGAGCACGCGCTTGGACAGCCCCGAATCAAGAGGGGTTCTGTGCTCCAAGAGCAGCTTTGCGCCCGGCCCGCATGCGGCGATGCAGCGAAGCGATTCGACGGCCTGCCCGAGGTAGAGCGAACCGGCACTGGCGCGAACGGCAAGCGCCGCCGCCGCGAGACCTTCCTCGAGCACACGAATGACGGGCCGCGCCCGGGAGCTCGACGCCCCGAGAACGGAATCCTCGAGTTTTACCCCCCTCAAGGTGTGAATCCGCACGGTTAAATCGTAAGCAGTGCAGCCACCATAAG
>JABDJF010000234.1 GCA_013002645.1 Myxococcales bacterium | reverse complement strand
TCGAGGAGATCGCTTGAATCGAACACGGTGGCTCCTTAAACAGGTTATCGGGTTGCGCTGGACGATGGCAAGCCACAGGCCGATTCACGTCCGAGCCTCCGTTTGACGCTTCGTCTTTGGCGTTGTGGTCAGCGGGGGATCGCGTCGCGTATCTCTACGCGCCTTGCGACCGGGTCCGTCAGCGGCGTCCTGCGCAATCGCTTCACTTGCCCTTCGGTGTACAGCGGACTCGGACTGTGTCCGGTGAATCTCTGCACCAGCCAGTTCAGAAGCGCGGCCAGTCGTGCGTCGTTGAGCGGCGCTTGCGCAGCCCCCGGCACCTGCGCCCAGTACGCTCGCGCGCCGGGCTTTCCACGAAGCTCTGCCATGGCGTGCAGAGACGGCACGTTTTTCGACCCCGTGCCATCCATCCGGTGGCAGCCCGAACAATTCAAAATGTAATCGTGCTCTTGGTACGAGTCCGCCCGCGCTGGCAGGGCAAGGAGCAGGAGCCCTATCGCTATCAGCAGGGCTTTCATTTCTCCGGCTGCGCTTCTTTTGCGGCCTTCACGACGACGGCGGTCGAGCAGCTGTAGGTCTGTGTCTTGGCGCCTCCGCACCAGTTGATGTCGTTGTTGCGATACCAATGGTAGAGGGGGCGCTCGCCTTCGTTGCGGTTGCACATGCAGCGCCCACAGAACGTTTTCCCGCAGCAGTCGTTGTACGAGATGATGTAGTCGATGCCGTCGGCCGGGTTTCGGCAGGTGCCGATCCAGGTGACGGGGGACATTTCGGTTCCCGGTGGGCAGGCGGTGTGCGAGCCGCCACAGCAGCTGCACAAAAAGCCGTCGATGGCGCAGTGACGCCAATACTCGCAGCGCCTCGGGTCGCCTTCGCGGCCTTTCACGCCGTCTTCGCCGACTTGATGTTTCTCGGCCGCGCGCGCCACCGGGAGCAAGGGAAGGGCGGCGCCGCCCACCAGCACGCCCCCGAAACGCGACAGCCAGCTGCGGCGTGACAGTCGGCGCGCCGATTGACGGCTCATCCCCTCAAACCAACGATCGAGTCGGCTCATTTGGCTTTCTCCTCGAGATACTCTTGGATCGACGCAACCCCGTGGCGCTGCGCTTCGAATAAGCTTTCGAGGTGCTCGCGCGTGTTCACCAAGCCCTGTGCCGCGACGATCCCGTCTTCATCGATCAGCACCGCGTAGGGGAGCTTTGCCACCCCATAGCTCATGCCAAGCGGCGCAGAGAGGACATACGGCAAGTGCGAAATGCGTTTCTTCGTGACGAACGCGCGATGATCTTCGCGCGCACCGTCGCTCGCCAAGATGACCTGAACGCGAGGCACCTCGGTTCGTGCCACGCGCTCGACCGTCGGTAGGAGCGTCTCGCAGACGGGACAGCTGGGCGACAGGAAGAACAGCAAAGTGCGCGATTCGTCGTTGGATGAGCCCCCGATTTGAACCGGTCGATCGTGGAGGTCGAGTAGGGCGAGCTCGGGTGCAGGGTCGCCGACCTCGACGTTCGACTTCGCGCTGAGCGCGCCCACCGGGGAGATTCGTTCGTGGAGCAAACCGATCTGGCGCGTGAGCGCGAGGACCGTCAGTGCCAGGCCGAGGACCAGCAGCCAAAGGAGCAGGTTCGAAACCAGAAGCGCGTTGATCATCGCCGGCCTCCCAGGCGCTGCAATGCCGGGCCGGTCTGCGCCAAGCGCTGCGATGCGCCCCAGAGCAAACAAAGGACGAGGACGGCGGTCACGACGGTGAGCTGGTCGACCCAAAGGAGTGCCCGAATCCGCATCGGGGCGAGGAGGAGAGCCGCAGCGCCGATCAAGCCCAGATTGCGGACGACCAGCCAAGGGCTCAGCGGAATGCGGGCAGACGAAGCGACGCAGCCACAGTCGATATCGCGCCGTCCTCGCCAGAGATTCGCCGCAATCGCTCCGGTGTAGAGCGTCAGCAGCGCCATCGATGCGATGGCTGCCGGCTCGCGGCTGGGAGCATAGACAAGCCCGATGGCCAGAGCGCATTCGAGTGCAGGCAGCAGCAAGGAGATGGGTGAGACGAGCCCCGCCGGCAGTAGCGCGTAGGCTTCGAGGGAAGCAGCGAAGCGAGCACGGTCTGAAAGCTTGTGCCAGGCGGCGGTCGCGAAGAGGAGCGAAAGTATCGCGCGAAGGGTGAGCTCGATGACGGGATCGATCATGGGACCACCAAGAGCGCGCCCGAGAGGCCGGTTTCGTCGATGTCGCGAAGATGCTCGCCGCTGAGTGCATCGAGGACGCCTACGGCTCCCATGTCCGCATGACGCATGAAAATCAGCGGCTTGCTGTCTTGCGTGACCGCGATGCTGTGCACGCCCATGTTGGGCAACACGAAGCTCAAAATACTTCCGACGGTGCCTTCGGCGTCGAAGCCGGCCTGCGGGCCGAGGAATGGCGCGATCAGATTGGGCGCGGAGAACTCGTCGATCTTACTTCTCGAAGGCAGATCGTAGACCCAGATTTCGTCGCCCGGGTCTTTGTGTGAGCC
>JABDJF010000231.1 GCA_013002645.1 Myxococcales bacterium | reverse complement strand
GGGCGTCAGCAGCTTCTCCGCGATGATGCGCTGGAGCAAGGCCTGCCCGTGCCCGTAGAGCTCTCGGGCCGCGGCGCCGTAGCGCTCGCTCTCCAGGATCTTCGGGAACTTGCCCTTGAGGTCCCAGGCCGAGAAGAAAAAAGTCCAGTCGATGTACTTGGCAATCTCCTCGAGGCTCACGTCATCGACGATACGCCGCCCCTGGAACGCCGGTGTCGGCACCTCGTCGCTCGTCCATTCGATCGGAGCCCCATTCTCGCGCGCAACTTCGAGGGAAACGAGCTCCCGATTCTGCCTGTGCTCGAAAAGCCTGCGAGACTTCTCCTGCTCACTCCGATTCTTCGCATCGGTTTCACTCCGGCGGTCGGGGCTCAAGAGGTCGGACACCACGTTGACGACGCGGGATGCATCGAGGACGTGCATGGTGCTGCCCTCATAGGCCGGCGCGATCTTGACCGCGGTGTGAGCCCGACTCGTCGTCGCACCACCGATGAGAAGCGGAAGGGCCATGCCGCGGCGTTGCATCTCCGACGCCACGTAGACCATCTCGTCCAGGGACGGCGTGATTAGGCCGCTCAATCCAACTACGTCGCAGCCCTCAGCAACGGCCGTGTCCAAGATCTTCTCTGCGGGAACCATGACGCCCAAATCGACGACTGCGTAGTTGTTGCAGCCCAAAACCACGCCGACGATGTTCTTGCCGATGTCGTGCACGTCGCCCTTGACCGTGGCGAGCAAGACCTTGCCCTGCGCTGAGCGCTCGGTCTTCTCGTCTTCCATGAACGGCTCGAGATGGGCCACCGCCTTCTTCATCACACGCGCGCTCTTCACGACCTGAGGCAAGAACATCTTACCGGAACCAAAGAGATCTCCGACAACGGCCATCCCACTCATCAGCGGGCCTTCGATGACGTCGAGGGGCCGGGAATGCTTCAGCCGAGCTTCCTCGGTGTCGTCGACGACGAACTCTACGACGCCGTTGACCAGCGCATATTCGAGGCGCTTCTCGACAGTCGCCTCGCGCCAGCTCATGTCGTGCTTCTGTTGCCTCCCCCTGCCCTTGACCGTCTCAGCCAGCGTCACCAGCCGTTCGGTCGCATCAGGGCGGCGGTTGAAGATCACGTCCTCGACGTGCTCCAAGAGGTCATCGGGGAGCTCCGCGTAGACCTCCAGCTGGCCCGCGTTGACGATGCCCATGTCCATACCCGCGGCGATCGCATGGTAGAGAAAAGCCGAGTGCATCGCTTCGCGAACACGGTTGTTGCCACGAAACGAGAAGCTGAGATTGCTCACCCCACCGCTGACCAGCGCGCCCGGGCACCGCTCCTTGATTTGGCGGGTCGCCTCGATGAAGTCGATGGCGTACGCGTTGTGCTCCTCGATTCCCGTGGCCACCGCAAAGATGTTGGGATCGAAGATGATGTCGGTAGGCGCAAATCCGGCTTCTTCGACGAGTAGACTGTAGGCCCGCGCGCAAATCTCGACCTTCCGCTCGATCGTGTCGGCCTGACCTTCTTCGTCGAACGCCATCACGACGGCTGCAGCACCGTAGCGTTGAACTTGGCGGGCCTTGCTGAGGAACTCCGCTTCGCCTTCCTTCATGCTGATGGAGTTGACGATCGATTTACCCTGCACGCACTTGAGGCCAGCCTCGATCACAGTCCACTTGGAGCTGTCGATCATGACGGGTACGCGCGAGATTTCGGGTTCGGAGCCGATGAGATTCAGGAACGTGGTCATCGCTTGCTCAGATTCGAGCATGCCCTCGTCCATGTTGATGTCGATGATGTTTGCGCCGTTTCTAACCTGCTGAAGCGCAACCGACACCGCCTCTGGGTAGTCGCCCTCGGTGATGAGTTTACGGAACTTGGCCGAGCCGGTGACGTTGGTTCGCTCCCCGACCAGGATGAAGTTGGTCTCAGGACGGATGACCAGGGGTTCGAGTCCACTGAAGCTCGGAAAGCGCAGGTCCCTCCTGGGTTTCGGGCGCGGTGGCACCTCCCGAACCGCTTCTGCGATGGCGCGAATGTGGTCCGGCGTCGTGCCGCAACATCCACCGATGATGTTGATCATTCCGTCTACGGCAAAGGCGCGTAAGAGCTCACTCATCTGCTCCGGCGTTTGGTCGTAGCCGCCGAACGCATTGGGGAGGCCTGCGTTCGGGTAGCAGTGCACGTAGCAATCCGCGACCCCGGCCAGCTCTTTCAAGAAGGGTCGCATCTCTTCGGCGCCGAGCGAGCAGTTGATCCCGACGGCCAGGGGCCGTGAGTGTGCGATCGACAAATAGAACGCCTCCACGGTCTGTCCAGAGAGCGTGCGCCCGCTTTTGTCCACGATGGTGACCGAAATCACGATGGGAAGCCGAACCCCCTTCTCTTGGAAAACGTCCTCGATGGCGCAGAGCGCGGCCTTGGCATTGAGGGTGTCGAAGATCGTTTCGACCAGCAGCAAGTCGACCCCTCCGTCGAGGAGGCCATGCACCTGCTCTGCGTACGCGTCCCGCGCTTCGTCGAATGTGAGCGCTCGATAGCCCGGATCGTTGACGTCGGGACTGAGACTCAACGTCTTGTTGAGCGGACCGATTGCGCCAGCGACGTAGCAATCCTTGTCGGAGCGGCTGGCGGTCGCTTCCTTGGCAAGGCGCGCGGCAGCGACGTTGAGCTCGTACACGACCTCCTGCAATTCGTAGTCGGCCTGCGAGAACGCGTTCGAGTTGAACGTGTTGGTCTCGATGATGTCAGCGCCGGCATCGAGATACTCTTCATGGATACCGCGGATCACGTCCGGTCGCGTGAGAACGAGGAGGTCGTTGTTGCCCTGCAAGCTGCTCGGGTGATCGACGAAGCGGTCGCCGCGGAAATCAGCCTCGCCGAGGCCCGCGCGCTGGATCATCGTCCCCATCGCGCCGTCGAAAAAGACGATCCTTTGCTCGATTAACTTCTTGAGCCGCGCCGTGGTCGCATCGTCACTCATCTGCTTCCAACCTCATCTCCGAGAACTCGCGTAATGACCTTAAAAGGTGGCATGAGCCCGTGGTTCGGCGCACGCGTTCCAGGGTCCGCGAGCGGGCCTGGCAGCTTGATATACTCCTGATGGGTTAAGCTACTATGCTTAGACCGGTGCGCCTGCAATGAATTCCAATCGATTGGCTTTTGGTACGGCGTGGGTTCGCTTTCTGTTAGCGGCCTGCGGGATTTGGCTGGTCCCACTCTTGTACCCGCCGATGGCTGCACATCGTTGGGTGTTCATCGCCTACGCCGGCGTTGCGATCGTCGAACAGTTCTTGATTTGGCGCGACATCGCCAAACGATGGCGGCCGGTTCTCGGCGGAATTCTCGACATGGCGTTGCTCACCTTCATCGTCCAGCGGATCGGTTCATCCCGGACCGTGATTGTGGCACTCTACTTCGTCGCTGCAATCGTGAACTCGCTCGTGGTGACACCGAGAATGGGTGTTCTGGTTTCGAGCATCGGGGCGGCGATGTACTCGGCGGTGGTCATGATGGAAGTCCGAGGCGTGCTGCCGTTCGCTCCGGATGGACCGTCCTGGATGCAATCCGGACGACCCACCCCGGTCGACGGCTTCCTGCAGGCCGTCCTGGTCACCACACTTTTGATGTTTGGCACGGCGATCGTGGCGACGCTGATCCGAAAGATCAACCAGCGCGAAACCGAGCTGGTCATCGCCAATGAGCGGCTCGGGGAGCTCTCTCGGCAGGACCCGCTGACGAAGCTGTGGAATCGTCGACACATATTGAGCCACATCGAGCAAGGGCTGGCCTGGTTGAATCGCGGTAGACCGATGGCTGTCGTGATGATCGACCTCGACCAGTTCAAGCGAGTCAACGACACACGAGGCCACCTCGAAGGCGATCAGGTTCTCAAGAGCATCGCCGAAGCGCTCCGACGGTCTACGCGGGAGGTCGATGTCGCCGGCCGCTACGGAGGCGACGAGTTCGTGATCGTGCTTCAGGACACCAATCAGGACGAAGGACGTGTCGCAGCGAACCGTTTCGTAACGGCCATCCGGGAAGTTGGCATGAAGTTCGATCCGCAAAAACCGGTCACCGCGAGCGCCGGCTTGAGTATTGCCCGCCCTGGAGACACGGTGGAAGCCGTGTTGAAACGGGCTGACGACTTCGCGTATTCAGCCAAGGGTAAGGGCGGGAATCGCCTCTGTGGCTAATCCATGGCTGATAAGATCTTAATCGCCGGTTGCGGCGACGTCGGAAACGCGCTTGCGGCACGGCTCCTCACCGAGGGCTGTGAGGTTTGGGGCGTACGCCGCCGAGTCGAGGCCTTGGGCGAAGGGATCCAACCGTGGCGCATCGATCTGACCGAGCCGAGCGGTTTCGGCACCCCACCGGCAAGGTTCGATTGCCTCTTCTATGCGGCGAGCGCCGACCGCCGCGACGAAGCGCAATACCGCGCGATTTACGTCGACGGCCTTCGAGAACTTCTGGCGGCTTTGCGAAGAGCAGGCTGCCCCCTTCGACGTGTGTTTTTCACCTCTAGCACCGCAGTCTACGGCCAGAGCGCGGGCGAATGGGTCGACGAGGCTTCAGTCACACGACCGCAGGGCTTCAACGGACGCGTTTTGTTGGACGCCGAAGCCATCGTTCGCGAGGCACCGGAGATGGGTATCAACGTCCGACTGTCGGGGATTTACGGCCCCGGAAGGACGCGACTCGTGCGAAAGGTCTGGAGCGGCGAGGCGGTCGCGACCAAGAGCTGGACCAACCGCATTCATGTCGAGGACTGCGCGGGTGTATTGCATCACCTGATGCGCATCGACAATCCCGAAGGCCTCTATTTGGGTTCCGACGACGAGCCCGCAACGACCGCAGCCGTCACGACATGGCTCAGCCGTGAGCTCGGCGTGCCTCCACCTCCGAAGCCTACGGGGGGCAACCAGCCGCAGCGATTGAACAAGCGATGCCGCACCACACGGCTACGGGATGCTGGATACGTCTTCGAGCAACCGACCTTTCGCGAGGGCTATCGGCCGATCGTGCGCGAGTTCCTACGGCAGCAAAGCTAGTTCGGTGCGGCCGAACGGCGCTAGCCAGTTCGGTGAATGATGTGAAAACCGAACGGCGTTTCTACGACCGCGCTCGTAGCTCCTACATCGAGCGAGAACGCCGCATCTTCGAAACCCTTGACCATCTGTCCGCGCCCAAAGCCACCGAGATCACCTCCCGACTGCGCCGACCCACAATCGGAGTGCTGGCGCGCAAGGGTGGCGAAGTCCGCTCCTTCTTGCAGCTGTTTCGCGATGTCGGCGATTTGAGCCTGCGCCTCTTCTTTGCTGCGTGTCGCGGAGGATCGTTCCGAGCCTGCGTACATGAGAAGGATATGCGACGCGTTGATCTGTTCTGCCATGTTC
>JABDJF010000215.1 GCA_013002645.1 Myxococcales bacterium | reverse complement strand
CGCGCGTCGCGCGCACTTTGAGCTTCTTGGAGTCGGCCGCTGCGTCGGGCATGTCGACGTAGACCAAGCCACAGCGAAAGCCCCCTTCGCCAAGCGTTGGAACGCAACCGGTCGGGCTAGTGGTGAGGGCGGTTTCGTCCTGTGCGGCCTCGTCGAGCTCGGCGCGTCGCGGCTCCGGCAGAACCCTCGAGCCGAGGCTATCGAACTTGTCCCAAAGCTCGCCAACCTGGCGTGCGTACAGGAACAAGGAGTTGACGGTCTCGGCGTTGAACTTCGTGTAGTTCAGTCCGGTGAAATCGGCCGCCGTAAACGGAGTCGGCAAGGCGCGCAGTCGTTCGATGGCCTCATAGTCGACCGAGGGGCCCTCTCCCGGCCGTGACTTGGCCGCGTCGGCCGCGCGATCGAGGAAGCGCTTGGCTTCCGTCACTTGGTCTGCCGCGGCGCGAACGCCTTGATAGACAGCCTTACCGTCGCGCACCGCGAGGTTGTACGCGCTGCGCCTACTCATCACCGTCGTCGCCAGAACGCCGAGGAACAAACCCAGGAGGGCGGCGCCCACGCCGCTCATCATCATCAGTTTGCGAACGCGCCGGCTCTTGCCTTCATGTGCGGTAGCGACCGCCTGCTCGTCGACGACGATACGAACTTCCCGTTGTGCGGGTCCCTCTGCGGACGAGCCTCCGAACGGCCCCGAGCGCTTCGCCGCCCGCCCTCCGACGAAACCCGGCGGCGGTGCGACACCTCCCAGCGTCGGCGGTGGCGGCGCAAGGCCTCCTTCTTCGACCTCTGCTGCTGGCGGCGGCGCCGTCTGCCGGCCTAGTCGTTCGCGTATATCGCGGACTTTCTTGGATTTTTGGAGTTCGTCTGACATTTCAGTTATTTCAAATTTATCCGTCTTAGGCTGATTCTGTCAAGGCAAGCGCCAAGAACGGGCCCCTGTTAGGCTTTGCTCCCTGCCATGATGCCACCCCCGGTCGAAGAACGCCGCTTTGTGTCATTCGATGGCACCGAAATCGCCTACCAGGCGGTCGGGCAGGGACGCCCGATTCTGCTCTGCAACGGCCTGGGGGGCAGCTGGGAGGCCTGGAGCCACGAAATTCAGTATTTTCGCGACCGCTACCGCCTCCTTTCCTGGGACTACCGAGGCCTCTACGCCTCGTCCGCGCCCGTGGACCCGGACGCCCTCCGTATCTCCGATCATAGCCGGGACGCCCTGCACCTGCTCCGGCAAGAGGGAGTAGAGCGCGCGGCCGTTTTCGGCTGGTCCATGGGCGTCCAGGTCGGTCTCGAAATGTTCCGCCTCGCTCCCGAAAAGGTAGCCTCGCTGGCGTTTCTCAACGGCGTGGCGGGGAGGCCCTGGGACTACGTCTTCAACCTGAATCTCGTCGGACGCCTGCTGCCGACGTTCCTTCGGGGCCTCCGATCGATTCCTCGAACGATTGAGACCGTGGTGCGGCAGGCGACGCGCATCCCCGAGCCTGGCGAGTGGGTGAAACGAATCGGTCTGACCGCCGGCACGCTCGACGACCAGCTCGCCAACGAGCTGGTAACCAAGCTTCGCGTCCTCGACATGGACACCTTCATTCATCTGCTGGAGCGCATGGGCGAACACGACGCCTGGGATCTGCTTCCTTTGATCGATGTGCCGACCCTGATCATCGCCGGGACCCGCGATGTCTTCACGCCCAGGTCCGCAGCGGAGCGAATGGCGCGACGCATCCCAGGCGCGGAGATCATGCTGCTGCCGGACGCTACCCACTACGCAGCACTGGAGTACCCCGAGATGATCAACTTGAGGCTCGAGAAGTTCCTTCGAGAGCGGGGCTACGAGCCCGCGCCGTTGGGGGCTGGTTGACGGGCTCTCGGCGAGCCGCTAGCGATCGAACGCAATGATTCTCGTGATCGACAACTACGACTCCTTCACTTATAACCTCGTCCAGTACTTGAGCGAGCTCGGGGCTGAGGTCGTGGTTCAGCGAAACGATGCGATCGGTGTCGATGATGTTCGGGCGCTGGGGCCGACCGGCGTCCTGATCAGCCCCGGTCCAGGAAGACCCGAAGAGGCTGGGGTCAGCCTGGATGTGATTGCAGAGCTCGGGTCGGCGACACCGATCTTCGGGGTCTGCCTCGGGCATCAGAGCATTGCACAGCATTTCGGCGCGTCGGTCGTGCGCGCGGATCGACTGATGCACGGGCGCACCTCCGAGATCCTTCACGAGGGACACGGGGTCTTCGAGAATCTACCGAGCCCTCTGACCGCGACGCGCTACCATTCTCTCATTGTCAAACGCGACACGATTCCCGACGCCATCCAGGTCACGGCGTGGACCGACCGGGACGAGGTCATGGGAATCCGTCATGCCGAGCTCCCGATCGAGGGCGTGCAGTTCCATCCCGAGTCGTTCTTGACCGAGCATGGCCACCACCTGATTCGAAACTGGTTGAAGTCACTTCCGGACGCGGGGGCCTCGTGATCTCGACGGCGATCAAGGAAATCGTGGCAGGTCACGATTTGCCTCCGGACGATGTCGAAGCCGTCATGGACACGATCCTCGAGGGTGAAGCCTCGGCCGCCCAAATCGCCGCGTTCGTGGTGGCGCTTCGCATGAAGGGTGAGTCTGCCAACGAAATTGCTGCGGCGGCCCGATCGCTTCGCAAGCACTGCGGAGCGATTCGACCGAAGGTCGACGGTCCACTTCTCGATACATGCGGAACAGGCGGAGACGGCCTGCACACCTTCAACATCTCCACTGCGGCGGCCATCGTGGCGGCGGCCTCTGGTGTCGCGGTTGCAAAACACGGAAACCGTGCGGTGTCCTCGAAGGCTGGAAGCGCCGACGTCCTCGAAGCGCTGGGCGTCCGCATCGACCTGGCGCCACCGCAGGTGGTTCAATGCATCGAGGAGGTGGGGATCGGTTTCCTGTTCGCGCCAAGCCACCACGCCGCGATGCGACACGCGGCACCGGTACGCCGGGAGTTGGGCGTCCGCACCCTGTTCAATTTGCTCGGTCCGCTTTCGAATCCGGCCTCGGCGACTCATCAGCTCGTTGGCGTCTACGACCCCACCCGACTCGAGCAGCTGGCCCAGGCTCTGGGCTCACTCGGTCTGACCGCGGCTTGGGTGGTTCACGGCGAGGGCGGGCTCGATGAAGTGTCCCCGGCGGGGCCGACCTCGGTTGCGCAGTGGGCGAACGGCAAGGTCAGCACGCTTGAGGTTCGCCCCGGCGATTTCGGGCTCTCACAAGTGCCGGTCGAAGAGCTGGCTGGCGGCGATGCACGGCGCAACGCCGAAATCGTTCGCACCGTCTTGGATGGTCAGCAGGGGCCGGCGCGGGTGGCTGTGCTCCTGAATGCGGCCGCCGCACTGCGTGTCACGGGGTTTGCAGACGATTTGAGGGTGGCGACGGAACGGGCAGCCCACGCGATCGACAGTGGCGGCGCAAAACGAACCCTCGAACGCTGGGCACATTTCACGCAAAGCGCATGACCGATTTCCTTTCCGAAATTCTCGCGCGAAAACGCCGCGAAAACGCGAGGCGGCGCCGCCACGTCGGCGCCATGCGATCGGTCGCGCGGCCGCCTCAACGCGAAAGGTCAGAACGAGGAATGCGCGCCCTTCGTCGGGCACCCGGCGCTGCGCCTTCGGTGCTGGCCGAGGTCAAGTTTCGAAGTCCAAGCGCCGGTGAAATTCGTCCCTGGAGCGCGGGCGAGGGCGTGAGCGTCGCTCGGGCGTAT
>JABDJF010000204.1 GCA_013002645.1 Myxococcales bacterium | reverse complement strand
GATCGGCAATGCCACCGAGCTCGCGGCGAATGGCGGGGCCATTCTGCAAAACGATTTCCGCTTGATGCCCGGCTTTCGCGTCATCGGTCCGAGCGCGGTCCGACACGATACGGCAAGCCTCGGCCTTGGGGTAGACCTAGGCGCCTGGGCCGTGCTGGGCGCCAACGGCGTCATCAAGGGGCAGGTCTTCGGGAGCGACGCCGGAATGAGCGTCGAGCTCCGTTTTTATCAATCGAGCGGAGGAGAGGCGCCCGTGCTTCGTCGGACCTATCGAGGGCCTTCCAGCGAGCTGCGAAAGTGGATGCACGACTTCGTCAATCAGGTGATCGGCGTCGTCACCGGAACCTACGGCCCATTTGGCACCGAGATCGCTTTCGCGCGGAAGCACGGTCCCGGACGAAAGAGCGTGTATGCCGCTGCGATGGACGGCCACGGCCTCCGGCGGGTTTCGAGCGGCGGCGGCGTCTCCATGCTTCCCTCGTTTGGGAAAGGCTCGATCTGGTACACGCGCATGTCGAGGCAAGGGATGTTCATCACCAACACCCGCGTCGGAGGCAAACGGATCATTGGCGGAAAGGGCATCACCATGGCTCCCGCGATCTGCGGGGACCGAGTGCACTTCTCCTCATCGCGATCGGGGAACTACGAGATCTACAGCTCGAATCTCGATGGGTCAGGCCTGCGACGGTTGACCCGCAGCCAGGCGATTGACGTGAGCCCGACCTGCGGCCCTGGGGGAAAGCTGGCGTTCGTATCAGACCGTCACGGAAGCCCACAGGTTTTCAGCATGAACCGCGACGGCTCCAGCGTGCAGCGCGTCACGTTCCGCGGCAACCACAATCAAACGCCCGTCTGGTGCGGCGACTCGGAACAGCCGCTCATCGCGTTTAGCGGTCGCGATGGCAACTTCGACATCTTCACCGTCAACGTCGAAACGCAACAATACACGCGGCTCACCCAAGGCCAGGGTGACAACAAGGACCCCGCGTTTTCGCGCGATTGCCGGCTGATCGCGTTCACATCGAACCGTCGGGGGTCGCCAGGCGTCTATCTTTCTGGACAAGACGGGTTCGATCAAAATCAGATCATCGACGGCGTGGCTGAAACGGTTCGCTGGGCACGCTGAACGGTCGAATCTGGTATGATTCGGCCCGATGGCGATTTGGAAGCTGGGCGGCCTTGCCACGGTCGTGATCCTCGGGCTGGCTGCTCTCGGGTTCTGGCGTGTCTACGGAGGCGGAAACCTTCACACCGACGGTGAAATCACAGAGACTCCGCTCGACCGCGGCGTCTTGAGCGCGCGTCAGAATGCGCAAAGCGCGATCGCGGACAGCTCGGAGACACGCGTGCTCTTCGGCGATTTGCACGCGCACTCGACCCTTTCGGTTGACGCATTCCAGTGGAGCCTGCCGTTGATGGGAGGCGAAGGCGTCCATCCGCCCTCCGATGCCTGTGACTTCGCGCGGTTCTGCGCGCAGCTCGACTTCTACTCGCTCACCGACCATGCCGAGGCGCTGACGCCACGCACTTGGGACATGGTCCGCGAGTCGATTCGGCAATGCAATGCGGTCGACGATCAGAGCGCACAGCCGGATGTCGTTGCGTTTACGGGCTTCGAGTGGACGCAGATCGGAACGACGCCCGAGACGCACTTCGGCCACCGCAACGTCATTTTCAAAAACACTTCGGATGCGCAGTTGCCGAACCGGCCGATCGCTGCGCCAGGCCTCGCTTCGCAGGCCTTCCGCGATCGCGAAACGCTACGAGCGAATTGGAAGATCCCGCTCAAGGCATTTCCAAACAACCAGCCCTACAGCGACGCCGCACGACACGTTCGGGAAATCGCGCTCCTTCCGATTTGTGCCGAGGATCGAGCATCGCCCGACCTTCCAGCCGACTGTCGTGAGTTCGCCAAGACTCCCGAATCGCTCTTCCAGAAGCTCGATGAATGGGGCTTCGACGCCATGGTGATCCCGCACGGCACGACTTGGGGCTTCTACACGCCGCCCGGCTACGACTACGACAAGCAGCTCGAGGCGAAACGCGATAACCCGAAGTGGCAGCCGGCGATCGAAGTCTTCTCGGGGCACGGGAACTCCGAGGAGTATCGAACGTATCGCGCCGCGGAGAAGGGCGACGAAGGCTGGGCTTGTCCAAAACCGACCGATGATTTCGAGCCCTGCTGCTGGCGCGCGGGGGAGATCGTCCGCGGTCGATGCGACGATCCGCTCTCGACAGAATGCGACGAGCGAGTGGCCGCCGCCCGCGCGAACTATCTGCGGGTCGGAGTCGCGGGGTTCCTCACTCTCCCGGGTACCGATCTCAGCGAGTGGGGTAACTGCGATCAGTGTGCTGATTGCTTTCAGCCGAGCTATGCGTACCGGCCGGGGGGTTCAGTTCAGTACATCCTCGCGCGTGGGAGCTTCAAAGCAGGCGAGGAGCCACGGCATGCGACCTTGGGTTTGATCGCCTCGAGCGACAACCATTCAGCGCGACCCGGCACGGGATACAAAGAATACGAGCGTCGCAAGATGACCGAGGCGCGCGGTGTCGTGGATGAGGAGTGGAGAGAGCTGTTGTTCAGCGATGCCGGGAAGACGGATGAGTCCGTGGCGCTTTCCCCGGAGGCGGTGTTCGCCAGGCCGCCGTTTCGTCGGGTGTTCCTCGAGCGCCAGGCATCGTTCTTTCTCACGGGTGGCCTGGTCGCGGTACACGCCAAGGAGCGGACCCGGGACGCGATTTGGCAGGCCCTGTTCGACCGGGAGGTCTACGGGACGTCGGGCGACCGAATCCTGCTCTGGTTCGATCTCATCAACGCTGCGGAGGACCGTGTGCCGATGGGCAGTCAGCTCGCCTTCGCCGGAACTCCGAGGTTTCGAGTTCGCACCGTGGGTGCGTTTGTGCAGCTGCCCGGCTGCCCCGACGAGGTCACGGAGGCGCTCGGGGCAGAGCGAATCGACCGAATTTGTGCCGGCGAGTGCTACCACCCTTCCGACGAGCGTCGCAGCATCACGCGCATCGAAGTGGTTCGAATCCAGCGTCAATTGGACGAGTCCGAGGCGGTCGAAGATCTCATCGAGGACCCCTGGCTGACGATACCTTGCCCGACGGACGCGGAGGTTTGCGAGGTCGAGTTCGATGATCCCTGGTACGCGTCGGCAGACCGAGAGGTGCTTTACTACGTCCGGGCGATCCAGGAGCCCACGGCGGCGGTCAACGCGGGTTTGCTCCGCTGCGAAGGCGACGACTGTGACCCCTGCTACGGTGACTACCGAACGCCCTTCGACGACGACTGCCTGTCGACGACCCAAGAGCGAGCCTGGTCCTCGCCGATCTATCTCCGCTCATCGGCCGGGTCTACGAGCCCCTAGCGGTCGTCGCAGTCCGAGGCGCCGAGTGCACGGATCTTGCGCAGGTCTTTCTTCGCCTCGGGGACGAGCTTCGACCTCTTGTGGTTTTTCAGTAAGGCCTTGAGCGCCGTGCTCGCGTCGTTACACGAGCGTACCTCCAAGAACGCTGCCGACATGTCGTAGAGCGTCTTGTCGAGTGCGTCACTCCTTCGGTACGTCGACAACACCTTTTGGAACTCCCCAAGCGCGGCGGCGGCCTGGCTCTGCTTCAAGTAGCTCGAACCGATCATGTACTGCGCGTTGTCTGCATGCTCGTCTTTGGGGTACCGCTCCACGTAGGCTCGCGCGAGACCGCGTGTATAGGAATGCTTGTTGATGCGATACGCTTTGGTGAGCGCATCCCAGTGCGCGCTCTTGCTCTTTGGAATGTCGTTGGCGTCGAGCGGGACATCCATGCCAGCCGCACGCGCGACTTCGCTCAAACGGCGCTGCAGCTCGAGGCTCTGCTCGGCCTGTGCTTTGCTGGTTCCACTGCTTTCATGGCGGAGCTCAGCGATCTGCCCTTCCATCGTGGCGAGTCTCTGTTGAACCCTTTCGATTTGGAGACCTTGGTCGGCGCTGTTGCGGCGAAGGACTCGGCTCGCCTCGGCGAGCGCTTCCTCGAGCTCTTTTCGTTTGACCTCCAGGTCTTCTTCGAGTGAGTCGAGGCGTTTTTGGTTGGCGGCAATGTCGGTCTGCATCTGGCTGATGCAGCCCGGCGCCGAGACGAGGCTGAGCGACAGCGCCGTGAGCCCCAGAGCCAGGCCTGAGCGCGTGCCGCCGAAAAGTGAAATCATCCCCATGCCCAGATCATTTAGTATAGATGGGTTAGTCAGGCCATTTTATGAGTCCGTTTGGAGCAGGCCGTTGCGGTCCACGATAGCCTGCAGCTCTCGCAGACCGTCCTGAAGCTTCGCAAAAAACGAGGTCGTATGCGGGACGAAGTGGAAACTCGGGTGCTTGGACCAGAGCTCTCGGAGGCGCATGTCGAGATGCCGGGCCTCTTCGTTGGTTTCGGTCCGGACGGGGTTTCCGCCTTCGATCGCGATGTCGCCGACCGCTGCCGATTCGAAAAAGATCACGGCGTCGTAGCGTCGGAGCTCTTCATCCAGGCTGGTGCGCAGAGTTTGAAAGAAGCCAGCCGGTGCGCTTTGTGGCCAGAAGGCGGCGCCGTCGATGGTGCCACGGTCGCAAAGCAAGACGCGGCCTGGGTAGAGCGCGCCCTGAATGTCTTCGAGTGCAACTTGGGCGTGGAAGATAGCCTGCTGGGTTGCGGCACGAGCCTTTGGTTCACCGACACGAGGAAAGCCGCCCGTGAACAGCATCGTGGCCGTTTCGGGCACGATGACGATCTTCTCGCCGATCTCGCGACGGAACAAATCTGCGGCCGTGCTCTTCCCGCCCCCGGGGCCGCCGGTCAGCACGATGCGAAAATGGTTTCGTTCTGAACCGTTCATACTCGAGCCCAAGATAGCGGATTCCGCCCCGCCCGGGTACGACGAAAGGCTTTGTCGAGCACGCCGGTTTGATGTAATCGACGACTCTGCATGACAGCGCACGGTCAGAACGAGAGAACGCTTCTCCGAGGCGGTCTAATCGTCGATGGAACGGGTCGACCGGCACGGCGGGCGTCGGTCCTGCTGGACGAGCGACGCATCGCCGCCATTGGCGACCTGCCCGATGACGCCGGAAGCTTAGTTGAATGCGAGGGCAAGGTCATCGCGCCGGGCTTCATCGATGCCCACTCGCACATGGACTTTTTCTCCGCGAGCGAGAACCCCCATCACTTCGATTCGTTCACCGCGCAGGGAGTGACGACGTTCGTCGCCGGAAATTGTGGGTTCAGCCCATTTGGCTTTGCCCCGGAAACCAAACACCGGAGCCTGCTCGAGAGCTCTCTATTCAAAGCTGCGCGCGAGACACTCGACTGGAACAGCTTTGCCGAGTACTGCGAGGTGCTCGGCAGCCTGGGGCTCACCCACAATTTCGTGCACTTGGTCGGTCACGGCGCGGCGCGAACCTCCCTGTCCGGCTTCGAGGCGCGTCGGCTCAGCGAGCACGAGTATGCGCAGATGCTAGCGATTTTGGATCGCGCGATGAAAGAAGGAGCCGCTGGCGTCTCGTTTGGGCTGCAATATAAGCCCGGCGTCTTTGCCAAGCTCGCGGAGCTGGATGACGTGGCGCGATTGGTGAAGCGGCACGACAAGCTGCTGACGGTGC
>JABDJF010000194.1 GCA_013002645.1 Myxococcales bacterium | reverse complement strand
CTGCTGGCCTCCGTTTCTCTGCACTATGTACGGGCGTCCCAGGGTCTCGACGCTTGGGAAGAGCTCTTGATGCTCGCACCCCTCGAAGAGGAATCGCCCTGGGAATCGGCGGAGGTCCTCGGCAGGGAAGGGCTAGACCATGATTACGGTCCGCCCGACGAAGCCGAGTTCGTAGCGCCGCCGTCCGGATCGGTCGGCAAGGCCCGCTTCCGGAGCTACGGCAAACAAATCAAGGACCACCTCTATCAGAGCCGCCCCAGAACTCTCTGGCGAAACAAGGCGTTGAAGCTCAAGTCCAAACCCGGCGAAACCAAAGCGCAGTTCTCGGCGAGGCTGCAGCTTGCGCGACGCGAAAAGCGCGATGAGGCTGCACAGAAGCTTCAGAAGCGATTCGCGAAGAAGGTCAAGAGCATGGAAGCCCGCGTCGGCCGGGCGGAGGACAAGGTCGAACGCGAGAAGAGCCAATACGATCAGCAGAAGCTGCAGACTGGCATTTCGATGGGTGCCACCGTCTTGGGCGCAATTTTCGGCAGCCGTGGCATGGGCCGTGCCACCACCGCGGCCCGAGGTGCAGGCCGCATTGCGCGTGAGCGTGAAGACGTGACTCGCGCCGAGGAGAACCTGGAAGACCTCCAAGAAGAGCTCCGCGCGCTCGAAATCGAGGCCGAAGAAGAGGTCCGTGCCCTCGTCGCAGACATGGAGCGGGAAGAGCCCGAGCTCGAAGAAGTGATCGTCCGTCCGAGGAAATCGGACATCCGGGTTTCGGAGCTCAGGCTTGCTTGGAAGCCTGACTGATCTTTTCGAACGCCTCGCGCACCTCGGCCGGAGCCTCGACGAGCTCGATCAACACGCCTTCTCCGCCGATGGGTGCACCGTCGTTGCCCTTGGGATGGATGAAGCAGACTCGATGGCCCGCGGCGCCCGAGCGGACTCCCCCCGGCGTGAACCGAACGCCTCGATCGCCCAGCCACTGTACGGCTGCATCGATGTCGTCGACCCAGAGACCAATGTGGTTGAGGGGAGGGGTGTCGACCCGCGGCTTCTTCTCGGGGTCGATCGGCTGCATCAAATCGACTTCAACCGTAAACGGGCCCGCGCCCATGGTGACGATATCTTCGTCGACGTTTTCTTTCTCGCTCTTGAAATTCCCGTGCGGTGTCAGACCCAGGGTGTCGACCCAAAGCCGGCGCAGGGCGCTCTTGTCCGGCGCGCCGATGGCGACCTGTTGGATTCCCAAAACCTTGAATGGACGACTTGTCATGCTTCCTCGCTTCGGACGGTCGAAGATACCCCGGTTGCCGCCCATGTCCACATGGGACAGTCTCTCGCCCCGTGAAGACCTCTCTCACCGGTATCAAGCCCACGCACCTTCCGCACTTGGGCAACTACTTGGGCGCTATTCGGCCGGCACTCTCGCTGGTCGAGCAATACAGAACGCTCTACTTCATCGCCGACTATCACGCGCTCACGTCGGTTCGCAACGCGGACGCGCTTCGCGGCTACATCCGCGACGTCGCCGCGACCTGGCTAGCCTGTGGGCTCGACCCCGAACGCACCTTGCTTTACCGGCAGTCCGATGTGCCCGAGGTCTTCGAGCTCACCTGGGTTTTGAGCTGCCTTCTGGCGACGGGTCAGCTCGAGCGGGGTCATGCATTCAAAGACGCCGTTGCTCGTGGCGAGTCGCCCAATGCAGGCATCTTCAACTACCCGGCGCTCATGGCGGCCGACATCTTGCTCTACGACACCGACGTCGTCCCGATCGGAAAAGACCAGAAACAGCATCTCGAGCTCACGCGCGACGTCGCCACGCGGCTCAATCACGCCTATGGCGAAGGCACCTTGGTCGTTCCGGAAGCGTTGATCGGCGAGGCACCGCTAGTCCCCGGCACCGATGGCGAGAAGATGAGCAAGAGCAGGGGCAACGGGATTCCGCTCTTCGAACCGCCGAAGAAGCTGCGCAAAGTGATCATGGGGATCAAGACCAGCTCGGAGTCGCTCGAGGCTCCGAAGTTGGCCGAGGGCTCGACGGTCTACGAACTCTACGCGCTGGTGGCTCCCGGCGACGCTCCCGAGATGAAGCGGAAGCTCGAGGCGGGCGGCTACGGCTGGGGCCATGCCAAAGAAGCGCTCTTTGAGGCCGTAGAAGCGGAGCTCGGTCCGAAGCGAGAGGCTTACCTGTCGATTCGCGCCGACGAAGCGCGGCTCGATGCTCTGCTCCATGCGGGCGCCGACAAAGCGCGCGAGATTGCGCACGCGACGATTCGGCGGGTGCGAAGCGCCGTCGGTATCGACTGAGTCAGTAGACGCTGCTCCACTGGGAGTCGTCGTCGAACGAATCGTATTGTTCAGGCTCGGGAGCGGGTTGGGTCTGCGGCTGGGCCTGGGGAATTACGAGCAGGCCCGGATGCCCGCTTTCGATCGATTCGTTGGTCAGCACGAAGGTCTGCTTGTGCTTCTGCCAGGTCTGCCGAATGACGGTGTCCGCCAGGACCATCGTGCTCTCGTCGTACCAACGAACCGCGACCCGTGAAAACGCCCCTTGGCCTTCGTCATCGGTTTCGGGGTTCATTCCGAGTATCTCGGTGTCTGCAATTTGAATGTCGCGGCCCCATCGCATGTGCGAGAGTTTGTACTGAGCCTGGAAAGTCGGCGCGACGTGTCCGCTCGCGACATCCATGCGGCCCCAGCGGGCGCCTTCGTTGAGCTCGATCACCGAATCTCGCATGCGTGTTTCGGGGCTCAAGTTCTGAATCAAGCAGCCGCTGAGTCCAATCAGCGCGGCCGCCCACCACAATCGTCTCGCCATGGCCCGACGCTAGGCCCGACGCTCTATCGGGGGCAACTAATTGGCGACTCGCTTGCCAGTCTCGGCAAGACGGACTTTGGCAGCTCGGTTGTTCGGGTCGATCGACAGCGCTTTTCGCCAGGCTTTGCGAGCAGCGGCGATATCGTCCGCCAGCCGGAGCGCGTCGCCGTAAAGCACGTGATATTCGACACGTCGGGGCCGCTTTCGGACGGCTTTCCTCGCCCATTTGGTCGCACGGCTGGGCTCCTTCTTGGCGATGAACAGAGCCGCGTAACCCGCCATCGCCTGCGGGTTTCTCGGATCGAGCTCCCACGCGCGATCCAGGGTGGCTTCGGCGAGAGAAAGCCGACCGCCCCGAATCATGGGCCTCGCGCGATGGACGAGCACGTCTGACGCCTTGGCCGGATCGCGCGGCAAATTCTGGGTGGGCACCCCGGCATTGGCCGATGCGCCCGCGGGCGAGCTATTTGCAGGCTTGGGCTTGGCTTGTTGGGCCGTTTTCGCGGGAGCTTTCGAGGCGGCTTTCGGTTTCGGCTTCGCGGCGGCGAACTTTGCCTCGGCCGGCTCCTCTTGCTCGACCTCGCCTACCTCGAACGCCATGGCCACTTCTTCTCCATCGAAATCGGCTTCTTCAGCCGCCGCGACTGCGTTGAGGGGCCCGGTGATGGGTCCCGTCTTGCCCGCGGCGTCCGCGGTCGCTTCGGTCGATTCCGGTGCCTCCGAGCTG
>JABDJF010000560.1 GCA_013002645.1 Myxococcales bacterium | reverse complement strand
GCTACACGGCCACCACCTCGACCCAGATCCCGTTCAGCTTCGCCATTCCAGAGAAATACTCGAGCTCATCGGGGCCGTCGGCCGCCAGGAGGTTCACGTTCACCCCGCTCGTCTGGCTCGCCACAGTCAGTCCATCGGCGGCCTGGTGTCCCCATCCGTGCGGCAGGGCCACGGCGCCGACCATCATCTCGTCCGTGAGCTGAACGGGCAGACGCACTGACGCTACACTGCTGCGCACCTCGACCATTGCGCCAGACTCGACGCCCACTCTGCCGCCATCTTCGGGATTCATGTAGAGGTAGTTCGTCGAGCGCTTGCCCTCGACGAACCGCGGGAAGTTGTGCATCCAGCTGTTGTGGCTGTGCGTCTCCCTCTTACTAATCAGCTTGAGCTTACCGCGCTGCGCCCGCTCCGCTTCGAACGCATTTTCCAGCTCCCGCGCCGCCACGACGAACTCGTCCGGCGCCAAATCGACCAGCCCGTCGTCCGTCACGACGCGTCGCCCGAGGAAGTCGTCTCCTTTGTGAGGTGCGAGCAAGCGGCCATGGGGACTCTTTCGAAGGCCCCGCAGCGAGCCGACACGAAACGCGCGCGCCATCAATCCCAGCAGTCGCTCCGGGGTCAGTCCAACTCGACGCCCGATTCCGGGAAGATCCCCAAGGCTGCTCCAGGCATTGAAGAAGCCGCTCGCGACCCGCGATCCGAAAAGCGTAGAGCCGCACGCGCGTGCGAGCTGCAGTAGGATCATGGTCTCATCGCGCTGCTGGTCTTCCAGCGGCAGGAGCGCGTCGGTGAACTGCACGTATGGAACGGGCTGGACACCCATCAACGACTGAAACACGAACGGCAGGTCTGGGCGCTGAAGCGCACTGCTTCCGGGCAGGATGTAGTGGGCGTGATTGGCCGTCTCATTGCGGAAGATGTCGATCACCACCAGGAGCTCGAGCGATTGCAATGCTTTTTCGAGGCGACCGTTGCTGTTCGGGACTGTCAACAGTGGATTGCCCGAAAGGCAGAACAGCGCCCGGACCTGCCCTTCCCCCGGCGTGAGGATCTCGTCCGCCATCAGCCCCGCAGGAAACGTGTCGGCCACCGATGGGAGCTGCCCGATGCGCGATAGATCTTTGCGCATCGTATGGCCGCCTTTGCGCGCTTGTTTCGGGAAGTCCTCGATGAACCCGTGACCGACGATCGTGCCGCCGAGCCGGTCGAGGTTCCCGGTCACCGCATTGATCGTTTCCTGAATCCAGAACGCGAGGGTCCCATGACTGCCCTGATTGACCCCCGTGGAAAGGAAAATCGCCGCACCATCCGCTTCGAGGTAGGCGTCGACCATCGAGCGAAGCGTTTCGGCAGGAATGCCGGTCACCTCTGCGCTCCGTTCGGCCGGCCAAGCTTCTGCAACCGTTCGAAGTGTTTCGAGCCCCTTCATGTGGCGGCTCACCCGCTCGCGCGCGACCGCATCCCGGACGAAAACCTCATGAAGAAAGCTCAGCAGGAAATAGATGTCGGTATCGGGCCGGATGAACACCTGGGTCCCAAGCTGCTTCGCGGTCTCGGTTCGACGCGGGTTTACGTTGAAGACCTTGCCGCCTCGGCCTTCGATCGCACGCAGCCGGCGAATGGGGTCTGGAAGCTGCATGAAGCTCGAGCGGGAGACCGCGGGGTTCGAGCCAACGATGATCAAACACTGGCTGCGGTCGATGTCCGCAAAAGGCTGAATGAAGGGAAATCCGTACAGCCGCTCGGCCGCCGCGAATTTGTTGTTGCAGTCTTGAGAGCCGGTCTGGAACAAATTGCGCGAACCGAGTCCCTGAAGGAATGCGGCGATGAGAACCGGAGGCAGCAAGCTGAACGAAATCGGATTGCCGAGGTACGCCGAGACCGAATCACCGCCGTGTTCGTTCACGAGCTGCCGCACCTTTGCGCCAATCTCCTCGAGGGCCTTCTCCCAGCTGATCTCTTCAAACCGGTCTCCAACGCGCTTCAAGGGAACGCGCAGCCGGTCCGGCGAATGATGAATCTCGTGGTAGCGAAGTCCCTTGATGCAGGAATAGCCCTTGGTGACGACGTGGTCCCGGTCCGGCTCGATGGCCACGACCCGACCCTCTTCGATGGTCGCCCTCAGGCCGCACGTCGCTTCGCAAATGCGGCAAAACGTAAGCTCGGTTCGGCTAGACACGGTCGCAAAGGTGCCAGGGTCAGCGTCCGGCGACAAGGCTGAGGGGACCGTGCCGTCGATTGCTGCTACATGCCGTCGAGGAGGCAACGGCCATGAGCAAGCTTTTCTTATTCTTGATCTTCATTTCGGTCGCGTCGCTTGGATGCGAGAGCAGCAGCACGGTGACCGGCGCAGGTGGACAAGGCGGCCAAGGCGGCACGGGCGGCAGTGAGCCCAAGTGCGCCACACCGCAAGAAATGCTCCGCTGCGACAAGGTGGTGAACATCGCCCACCGGGGCGGCCGCCGGATTCGCCCAGAGCACACGCTGCTAGCGTACGACCAAGCACTCCAAGACGGCGCCGACATCCTCGAGCTCGACGTGCACGAGACGAGCGATGGGATGCTGGTCGTGATTCACGACGACACGGTCGATCGAACGACCGACTGCACCGGACTCATCAAGGAGATGACCTTTGCGGACATTCGCAACTGCGACGCAGGCTACGAGTTCAGCAACGACGATGGGCAGACCTATCCGTACCGCGGGATGGGCCTGGTCGTGCCCACGATGGACGAGGTGTTCGACCGCTACCCGGACACGCCTTTCATCATCGAGGTGAAGCAGTCCGACCCGTCGATCGTCGACCACTTCGTCGAAGTGATTCGGGAGTACGGGGTCGAGGACAAAATGACCGGCTCCGCGTTTGCGGATAGCCTGCTGAGCGAGCTCCGCGCCGCAGCGCCCGAGATCCCGACGAACATGGGTACCAACGAGACGTTCTTATACTGGGGCTTCTCCTTCAGTCCGCTCGACCCCTCATACCAGCCGCCGGCCGAGTTCCTCCAGGTGCCGCCTCAGTTCGACGTCGGCGACCGCATCGTCGACGTCCTGCACCCCGGCTTCGTGCCTCGAGCCCATGAGCTCGACATGCT
>JABDJF010000146.1 GCA_013002645.1 Myxococcales bacterium | reverse complement strand
CGCTCACCGCGCTGTTCAGTCCGGAGCACATGCGCCCTCACGGGAGCGATGAAGTCGACGTTCAGTTGGACGAAGTCAACCGTGATTACTACAGCGGAGCCGAAGTCGTCTTGGATCCGATGGTACGGGAATATTTGCTGCTCGAAGCGCCCATGAAACCGCTCTGCTCCGATGCGTGCGACGGAATCGCATTTCCCGATCATCTTCGGGCCCCGGCCGAGGTGTTTGGCGATGCGGCGCCCGATTCTCGCTTCGCACCCTTACTCAAGCTCAAAGAAGCACTTACGAAGAACGAGGAATGATTCCGTGGCAGTACCCAAACGCAGAACCAGCCCGATGAAGCGCGACCAGCGGCGCGCCAATCACGACAAAGTCACCGCCCCGAATGTGAGCGCGTGCCCCAACTGCGGCGATGTCATGCTTCCGCACCGGGCGTGCCCAGCCTGCGGCTTCTACAAGGGCCGGCAGGTGATCAAGGGCAAGAACGAAGAGCTCGAGTAGCTCGTGTTCGATCTGGCCGGGAAAATCGCCATCGTGACTGGGGGGTCACGAGGCATCGGCCGGGCGACCAGCATTGCACTCGCGCAGGCAGGCGCCCACGTCCTCGTCAACTACCGCTCGAACGAAGAGGCTGCGCTGGAAACCGTGCGGCTCATCGAAGAGGCTGGTGGGGGAGCCGAGCTCGTCGCCTTCGACGTCGCTGACCCCGATTCAGTAGAACGAACCATCAAAGAGGCGCTCACGCGGCATGGGCAAATCGACATTCTCGTGAACAACGCTGGAATCTCGATCGACCAGTTGTTGTTGAGAGTGTCTGCAAAGGACCTCGAAACGACGTGGGCGACCAACGTGAATGGAGCGGTGTACTGCGCGAAGGCTTGCATCCGCCCGATGATGAAGAAGCGATGGGGGCGCATCATCAACCTTTCGAGCGTAGTAGGGGAATCGGGCAACGCCGGCCAGGCCGTCTATTCGTCGTCGAAGGCGGCCCTCCTGGGCCTCACGCGGTCGCTCGCTCGCGAGTACGCATCTCGGGGGATCACCGTGAATGCCGTGGCTCCGGGCTTCATCGAGACCGATATGACTGCAGATCTGCCGGAGGCGGCCAGGCAGGGTATCGTAGATCAGACGCCGTTGGGCCGAATTGGCCGTCCCGAAGAGGTCGCCGCGGCAGTTGTGTTTTTAGCAAGCGAGGAAGCGGGCTATATCACCGGGCAGGTAGTCCGGGTCAACGGAGGCATGCACGTTTAAGGCGCGCGTGACGGAGGAAGCAAATGGACATCGCGGAGAAGGTCAAAGAAATCGTGTCGGACAAACTCGACGTCGACGGGGCCGACATTCAAGAAGGGCAAGATTTCATCGAAGACCTCAAGGCCGACTCACTCGCGATTGTCGAAGTGGTCTTGGCCCTCGAGGAGCAGTTCGAAATCGAGATTCCGGACGAGGACACGGAGAAGATCAAGACGGTCCGCGACGCGATCGAATACATCAAGGCGCACAAGGGCTAGCAGTCCACTGCGCCTCCTTCACCGGGCGGGCCGATGCGGCGAGTAGTCATCACAGGCTTGGGCACCGTGAGCCCCTGCGGCGCGGATATCGCGACCACTTGGAAAAACGTTTCCGAGGGCCGGAGCGGTATCGGACGCATCACTGGGTTTGACCCGAGCGACTTCGCCTCGCAGGTCGGGGGCGAGTGCACGGACTTCGATCCGCTCCAGCACATGCCGAAGCGACGCCTCCGAGAAGCGGCGCGTTTCATTCAAATGGCCATTGCTGCAAGCGCGCAAGCGATCAAGAGCTCTGGCTTCGATCCGAGCGATGAAGAGAAGGAGCGAGTCGGCACGTTCATCGGCGTCGGCTTCTGCGGGCTCGAGGTCTTCGAGGACACCTGCAAAACTCTCTTCGACAAGGGGCCACGCCGAGTGTCGCCGTACTTCATCCCCTCGGTGATCTCCAATCTTGCGCCGGGCCAGGTCACCTTGGACTGGGGATTCAAGGGGCCGAGCTACACGCATACCAGCGCCTGCGCGTCGGGCGCGCATGCGATCGGGGATGCGTTTCGCTGGATCCAGCGAGGCGAAATCGACGCTGCCATTGCGGGAGGGGCCGAGGCTGCGGTGACGCCAATTGGCGTGGCAGGGTTCACTTCCATGCGCGCACTGTCCCGGCGCAACGAGGAGCCCGAGCGCGCGAGCCGCCCGTTCGACGCCGATCGGGATGGATTCGTGATCGCCGAGGGCGCCGGCGTGCTGCTTCTCGAAGAGCGCGACGCCGCGATGGCGCGCGGCGCGGACATCATCGCCGAGGTCGTCGGCTACGGCGCAACCTCGGATGCGCACCACATGGTGCAACCCGCGCCCGAGGCCGAAGGCGCACAGCGCGCGATGAAGCTCGCGCTCGCCGACGCAAAGCTCAGTCCGGCCGACCTCGACTACATCAATGCGCACGGGACCTCGACACCGCAGGGCGACGTCGGTGAGCTTCAGGCAATTCGCAAGGTGTTCGGTGCGCATGCCAACGGTGGCCTCGCCGTGTCGAGCACCAAGAGCATGAGCGGGCATTTGCTCGGTGCGGCAGGTGGGCTCGAGCCGGTTCTGTGCGCGCTCGCGCTGCGCGACGGCCTGTTGCCGCCGACGATCAACCTCGACGAGCCCGACCCGGAGGCAGAGGGGATGAACCTGGTGCCGAACGAGGCCCAGGAGCGACCGATTCGCACTCTGATGAACAACTCGTTCGGCTTCGGCGGAACCAACTGCGCCCTCGTGCTAAAGGCCCCTTAGTCATGGCAAAGACCCTCATCGTCGGTTCCGACCACGCAGGCTTGGACCTCAAGCACGAGCTCGCGGCCGCCGCCGCAGAGCTTGGTTACGAAGTCGTCGACCTCGGCACGAAGAGCAGCGAGTCCACCGACTACCCCGACTACGCGCATCAGGTCGCGAGCGCGGTGGCGCGTGGGGAGGGGCTTGGGCTTCTGGTTTGTGGCACGGGGATCGGCATGTCGATGGCGGCTAACCGTCATGCAGGCGTACGGGCCGCGCTTTGCGGGGACGTGTTCAGTGCGTCGATGAGTCGGCAGCACAACGACGCCAATGTTCTGTGCGTGGGCGCGCGGGTCGTCGGCTCGGGCCTCGCCGAAGAAATCCTCGAGGCCTTCCTGAGCCACGGCTTCGAAGGCGGCCGCCACGAGCGCCGCGTCAAGAAGATCGAGTCTTCTGAATGAAGGTCGAGCAGGACGAGCGGTTTCGCAAGCAGCGAGAGCGATTTCGGCTCAAATGGAACTGCGAGGACTGCGTCCTGTTCGATCCTTCGGCGGGGTGTGCGCACGGCTTTCCAACGCACCGGCATCGGAAGTCGCGCTACGAGGATCCGAGCGCCGCGCTGCTGTTCTGCAAAGACTTCGAGCTGACTTAGCCGCGTTGGAGTCGATCGGAACGCGGCTGCGCCACCGATTGTTGGTGATCCGCAGGGCCGCGCCCTAGGCTTGCGCCATGGCTTCGTTCGACCGTCGTGCTGCGTTGCGCCTGATCGCACCTTTGCTTTGGGTGGCCGCCTGCCAAGGTGGAGCCAGTTGCAACCGTGACGGCGCAGACCAGGCGAGCACAGCCGCAGAGCAAGAGGTTTCTGGCGACATGGGCGACGGCATCTACGAGGTCATCCCCCGCGGTCCTTTTCACCTCGATGAAGACCTGAAAGTCGATGCCCGAGAGCCTGCGCCGGCGACACCCAAAGCGCCTACCGTGGTCTTGGCCGTCCTCGATACGGTCCGGGCGGACCACACCTCGCTCTGTGGCTACTCGCGCAAGACCACCGCTTACCTCGAGGCACTGAAGGAGCGCGGCGCGGTGTATAGCTGCCGCGCCTACACCCCGGGGGACTGGAGCCTGCCCACGCACGCCAGTTACTTCACGGGCGTTTCGGTCGCCCGGCACGGCGCTCACTACGCCCACGACGCCAAGGACGAGAATGGAGAGCGCATCCGCTCGCTCTACGTCTATCCCCTTCGCGAGGATGTCCGGACCTTGGCCGAAGAGATGCGAGACCGCGGCTATCAAACCGTGCTCGTGAGCGACAACGGGCTGCTCGGCGAGGCCGGTCTGCAGCGCGGGTTCTCGGTCGTTGCAACGCGCCCGAGGAAACACGACCCGCGGGCCGACTGGGTGCCGCCAACGCTGCTGCGCGTCCTGGCAGAGGAGGTCGACCCGTCGAAGCCTTTGTTTCTGGTATTGAATTACCTTCAGGCGCACGACCCCTGGGTGGCGCCCGACCTGAGCTTGGATTGGGACCTGCTCGATCCGCAAATGGCGCCTGCCGATTTCAAGAGCGGTTTTCGCCGCTTTCTGCGTGCCGGCCTGAAGCCCGGCGATGAGCGCCTGCTGCGCCGTCAACTCACCGACCTCTACGACTACGGAGTCTATCGCGAGGACCAGGCTTTGCAGCGCTCGCTCTCGACGCTCGAACGTGCGGGTTGGCTCCGAGCGGGTTTTCGAATCGGGATCACGGCGGACCACGGCGAGATGCTCATGGAGCACGGCATGTGGCGGCACCTCTTCGTGTACGAAGGCAACACGCGCGTTCCGTTCCTGTACTGGACCGACGGCGATTCGCCTTCGCTCCCCGAGCCGTTCCCCGCCATCGCCGTGCACTCCCTCTTGCGCGACGGCAGGCTTCCCGATCCCATGCCAGCCGTTGCATCGGTTGCGATTCCAAACCCCGATGCGGGACGGCGGAAGGGACCGGGCTCGATGCCGGCGGTGGCCATGTGGTTTGGTGATGAGAAGCTCGTCTGGATCGGCGGAACCTACATGCGGATCGACCTCGTCGAGGATCCCGACGAGCTTGCGCCGAAGCCTCTCGGCAATCATCCAAAACGCTCGGAGCTCGAGGCTTTGGTTGCCGCGATCGAGGCCGGAAAGGACCGGCGCGGCGAGGTAGACCCTGCCTTGGTCGAGCAACTCCGGGCGCTGGGCTATGTCGAGTGAGCCCGCGACGAACGCTACGCGGCCCTTGCTGGTTCCGCGCCCCGGGCGACGAGTCGCATTTGCAAATCCTTCGCCGCGCGAAGCGTGATGGCGGGCTGTAGCTCGAGGGTTTGGCCCGGAAGCAGCTCGAACCGGTATTTACGGACCAAGGTCGCGAGGACCAGGACCGCTTCCATCATGGCGAAGTGGTTGCCGATGCAGATGCGTGGGCCTCCGCCGAAGGGGAAATACGCGTATTTGTGAATCGATTTCGCACGTTCGGGGAGCCAGCGGTCAGGGTCGAAGCGGAGTGGGTCGGAGAAACACAGCTCGCTTCGGTGCGTCACCCACTGGACGAAGAGGAGGGTGTCGCCCTTCGCAAAGGTGTAGCCGCCGAGCTCGAAGTCCTCGAGAAGCTGACGGCCGATGGTGTACACGGGGGGGTAGAGTCGCATCGACTCCTTGATGACTCGCGCGGTGTACTCGAGGTGGTTGTAGTCGTCGGAGGTTGCGCGGCGGTCGGCAAGGACGTTGGCTGATTCCTGGTGCAACCGCGCTTCGATCTCGGGATGCGCCGAAAGCAGATAGAGCGTATTGGCGAGCGCGATCGAGGTGGTTTCATGTCCGGCGAGAAACAGGGTGATGCACTCGTCTCGGAGCTGCTGGTCGCTCATCGCGGCACCGTGCTCGTCTGACGCCTGAAGCAATCCGCTCAAGAGGTCGCCCCGGTCCTCGCCACTTCGCCGACGGTCGTCGATGATGCCCGACACGATGCGATCGACGTTTCGGACTGCTTTTCGAAAACGGAACATTCGAGGCGAGGGCCACCACTCCGGGGGTTTGATGGGGCGCTCCAGCACGTCGGTGTAGAAGTCACTGATGACTTTGAGCGCGTCGCCGACTTCGCGCGCCGTCCCCCGGACGTCGGCATCGAAGAGCGTGCGTCCGACGATGTCGAGGGTCAGCTCCGCCATCGCCTCGTGGATCGGGATGATGCTTCCGTCGCTCCAATCGTCGAGGGAGCGGTGCGCGGCTGCGACCATCGAATCGGCGTAGGTTCGTATCCGGCGCGGGATGAAGGCGTGCGCGACCAGCTTTCGCTGGGTTCGCCAAAGCTTGCCTTCGCTCGTGACCAAGCCCTGACCGAGCACGCGGGCCAACTCGTGGGTGAACCGATCTTTTTGCATGACGCCGTGGCCCTGGGCCAAGCTCTGTTGAATGAGCTCCGGGTCCAGCACCAAGACGTAGCGTTGGGACAGAATCGGCAGATCGACGAGTGGCCCGTACTTTGCCGCAGCGGTCATGTAC
>JABDJF010000128.1 GCA_013002645.1 Myxococcales bacterium | reverse complement strand
GTCCAGGATGGTCAAGCCGTTTTCATCGGCGTACTGCGCGTCGTCGAGGCGCTTCATGAAATACACGAGCTCCCGCTGCATCAAGTGGGCATGCGCGCGTAGCTGGGTGTTCGCGGCGCTTTCGTTGTACTCGTGCCACCATTCATGGCTGCACGCGCCCGAACCTCCGCCGCCCCCGCGCTCCGCCCGGTCATCGAAGTCGTACACCAAGCGACCGTCGTATTCGTACCGGCCCTTGACCCGAAGACGCTCACCGGCCGCTTGGAATGTCAGGGCCCCAAAACGAACCATGTCGCATTGAACCGCGAGGGCATACAAGTCGGCAACGAGCCGCCATTCGGTCACCAACTCGCCGAGTGTGATGTCGATTCCCTCTCCGTCTGGATCGGCAGCGCCACCGTGCGGAACTTCCGAAGCCGGAGGCGGGGCAGGGCGTGGGCACATGCCGGGCTCGCCTCCCGTCGGGAACGCGCGAAGCTCATATTCGCGGATTCGTTCCAGGTGATCGGCCACGCGCGCGCGGTCCGAGGCGCCAAGGTTTGACGCTTCACTCTGGTAGAATTGATACTGTTCGATCACGGAGTCGAGGACGCTGCGCCGCAGTCGTTTTTCGCGCGCCGCTTGCGGGTCGCCGGGGTCGGTCATCGGGTCGTCGCCGAAGATCCGATCGAAGAGCTCCGGCGCTGACTCTTTCGGCAGGTCGGCGGCCGACCCATCGCTCCCCCAACTGTGGATGTACCGACCTTGCCGGCTGCGGCGGAAGTAAGTGCCCGCGAGCAGAGTCGGGATGACACCCGCGGGCTGGCCGCCAGGGTAGAGCTCCTGTCGAACGACCTGGTCGAGCGACGGTCCGCCAGCTCTCGACTCACCGTTCGGTGGCTCGGCGGTGAATGCGCCCGAGGAACCATCGAAGTGGGCGTTGATCCCGCCTTCATCGCAGCGCACCTGGTCAATGCCGCGGATGATCAACAACTTGTTTTGCAGCTCTTGAAGAGGCTCCATGGGCCCGGAGAACCCTTCGGTCTGTAGCGGTGTCGGCATGCCGAGGCCAAAGAAGAGATTGAAAGCGCGCACCGGCGGCTCCGGCGCTGCCGCAAACACACTCGTCGAACGCATGGCATCGAGGAAGGGAAGGCCGATCGCGATGCTTCCTGCGCCTCGCAGCATGGTCCGACGATTGAACACTTTTCGATACTTGGTCATCGTGTCCTCACCGTCCGCACCATCGGGCTCAGCGCGATCGCCGCGATCAGCTCTTGGTAGCTCCCGTCGGTCGCGATGAATCGATCGCGCATCTCCACCAGCGAGCAGCCGTCGGAATCGAGCAGGAGCCGTCCGACGGCGAACTGCGCGGCCTTGAGGCTCATGCAGTCCTGCAATCGCGGCGTGGTGCTCAGAAGGCCCATCATCTCCCCGATCGTGGAGAACGGGATCGATTCGACTTGCCCCGGGACGGCGATGTTTCCGTCTTCCCGAAGCTCATTGCCGAAACGGTCGGTCGTCGTGACGCTGCCCGCCCCATCGAAGCGTTCGAGGCCCCAGGCGAGCGGCTCCATCTGGGAATGACATCCCCCACACGCAACGTCGTCGACACGCGTCTCGGAATAGAAACGCTGCGACCGTCCCTCGACGACTTCGGGCGGAGTGGTGTCCACGCCAGGCGGCGGAGACGCGAGCTTGCCGCACATGATGTTTTCGAGCAGAAACTGGCCGCGAGCGACCATCGATGCTTCGTTGCCGCCGATGGTGAGCACGCTGCCCTGGGTCAGCAAGCCGCCACGCTCGGGGACCGTGGACAGGTCGTACAGTTGCACGCCGTCACTCGGGTCGGGGAGGCCGTAGTGCTCTGCAAGCGCGCGCTCGGCGAATGTCCGCTGGTCGCTGAAGAGCTCGAGCAGCGGGCGCGCGTCGTCCCAGACGAGCGCCTCGGCGAACGCGAGCGTCTCCTCTTTCATGGCCTGGCCAATGTCCAAGCTCCATTGCGGGTACAGGTCTTCGTCGCGCGTGAGGTTGTCGAGGCGTGAAAGGTGCAGCCAGTCGCTCACGAAGCGGTTGAACGCGTCCCGCGCGCGGGGGTCGGAAAGCATGCGGCGGACTTGGGACTCGATCTCTTGGTCCGTCCGCAGCCGATCGGCCGCCGCCTCGGCCAGTAGCTCTTCGTCAGGCGCCGAGCCCCAGATGAGGTAGCTGAGCCGACTCGCCATCTCGTGGCCATCGGCCTCGCGAACGAGCCCCGAGCCTTCCTCGGGCTCGAGCCGATAGACGAAGCGCGGTGCTTGAAGCATCGCCTCGATGAGCAGGCCGGCCGCTTCTTCGAAACTTGCATTCTCGGCACCCGATGCGGTCCAAAGCGCGAGCAGCGCTGCGGTCTCTTCTGAAGTCGGTGGCGCCCGAAGAATTCGCGTACCGATCGTGTCGATGATCGCCCGAGCGCAATCGTCCGAAAGCGTGCTGCAGCCTGCACGGCTCTGCACGAAGGCAACCACGTCGAGGGCCGACACCGCAAGTTGCGCGAGCTGGCCAAACGCTTCCACGTGCTCGAGCGTCGTGATCAACGCGCCCGAAGAGTTCGTGAATCCGTCTGCGCGAACGTCGGCCGGCAAGGCAGCCTGCGCCTCGTCGGCGATGTCGACACCGAGCGTGGCCTGCACCGAGCTCGCGTACTCGGCGACCGTCAGCCGCCGCGCCTCCCTCGGACCCGGATCCGCGAAGCCCGCGTTGCACTTGAACTCGGCACCGGGCTGAAGCTCGACCTCGTCATCATACGGAACGGGTCCCTCGCTCCCGCTGATTGAGCCGGTGCAGGAAGCGAGAATCACCCCAAAAGCGGAGATCCAGGCCCCAATCTGTCGATACCTTGGCTCCAACATCACCCGCAAGGACTATAAACGATGCGCCAGGAGCCCGCAAGCAGATGAAAACGCGACGGAAAAGCCGCGATGAAGCACGCCTTCCGATCATCGCCGTCGCGGCTCGCCGCCCTTACCAGCTGAGGTCCTGCTCGGTCAGCTCTTTGGTGGTGACGACGACGTCGACGGTCTTTTCGGGCGCGCCCTTGGGCTGGATCGGCTTGATGATGACGCGGTATGTTCCGGGTTCGAGCTCGAATTCGCGAGGATTGGATTCTTCTCTCGTGTATGTGCGGCCCTGCGCGACCTGAGTACGGTCGCCGATGCGAATGACCCTCACGACTGCGTCCGCCAGCGCGCCCGCATGGGTCGTTCGGATACGAAGCGTGCCACTCGAATATCCATGGGCCAACGAGACCGTACCTCGCGGCTTAATTTCGATTCGCTCCTTTGTGACTTCAGGCGCCCCCTTGATCTCAACCGATTGAATCACGATGTCGTAGGTCCCTGAGGTCAGCTCGAAATGGCTCGGATTCGACTTTGGACTGACGTAGGTTCGGCTTCGGGCTACGTCTTCTCGCGTGCCCGCGTTAAAGACGCGAACGGTTGCGTCCGAGAGCTCGCCGTTTCGCCGGACCGTGACGCTGAGTTTTCCCGTGCTGAAGTCGACTACTTTCGTGACGGTCGTGTCGCCCGGGATCTCTAGACCTTTGAACCAGCGGACGGGCTTACCCTCGAGGTTGACCGCGGCGACTTTGACGTCGAATTTCCCGGCCGGCACGGGCAACACGCGCGGGTTGGTTTCGGGAGACGCGTATGTTCGGCCTCCGGCGATTCTTTCGCGGTCTGTTGCACGAGAGACGTCGATCACCACGTCGGTCAATTTCCCGTTGGCCATGGCCTTGATCGAGAGCCGGCCGGCGAGCTCTTGTGGAGCGTGGGCGACCTGATCGAGTGCTTCACTCAGCTGCTTTGCGTCGCTGGCGTCGAGGTAGAGGCCGCCCGCCGCTTGCGCCGCGCACTCGAGCTCGGAGACGTTGAGCTTGTCGACATCAAAACCGATCACGTGCAGGACGATTTCCGCATTGGCTGCCTTGGCTTCGCGCATCAACGCGCACGGATCACCGCCGCAAGTCTCTAAGCCATCGGTGAGCAGCACGATGGTAGTGGCGGTCCCCTTGCGGCCCGATGCCTCCAACGCCTGACGCAGTGCGCTCGTGATTGGGGTCTTTCCCTTGGGTTTGAGGGCATCGATCTGTTGGGCGGCGGCGACTTTGGAGGCCGTGGCCGGAGTGACGAGCGTTTCAATATCGTTGCAATCGGATTTTCTCCGATGGCCGTAGGCAACTAGGCCGACCGCCGCGTCGTCGGGCAATGCACCGAGCAGCTCCTCGAGTGAGCGGCGTGCAATTTCTATTTTGGGCTGGCCGTCGAGACGTCCCCACATGGAACCCGAAGCGTCCAGCACGAAGATCAGCTGATTCGCTTCGCCTTCGTTCGGCTGTGAAAACGTTGCCGATGGCGTCAAGAGCAGAGCGACGACGACGGAATGGAGTGCACCGGCGCGGAGTTGCGACATCCTTTTGAATTCCGACATGACTGCGTCTTCAGCGGGTACCGCTCCCCGCTCCGTACGTCAACCGATCCTCAACCCCAGGACCACGCACAACGCCTCATCTGTGAAGAGTCGCCAACCAGAGATAGGGCGCCACCGGTGTCCGTAGTGGCACTCGAGGTCGATTGGGATTTGTGCGTCGTTTTGGGGAGACACGAAGGGTGTTGCCGGCCTGCGGAATGTAGCCACGAGACATCGTCACCGGGTCGCTTGCATCTGGGACACCGCGTCTCGAATGCGTCTTTTCACTACCTCTGATGACGTCTGCTGACGCACCTTTCCCCGATAATTTCTTGGTTTGTCGCGGCTCTTTCCTACGTTTGGGTTCCAGTGTCCTCAGGACGTGCAGGTTCGAGTCCTGTTCCCCGCACTGTTCCACCAAAAAAATGGGCCGCCCCCGTGAGGGAGCGGCCCGTAGATTCCCAAGACGTGTCCGTGGGAAAAGAGAAAGACCGGTTACATTGCCGGCACAGGTGCTAGTGTCGGGATCGGATCCATCATGTCGCCGCTCTCGAAGTCGCCGATGATGGCGTACACCTGTGGAGCGCCATCCGCATCGGCAGCCGCAATCAGCAGCGTTGCCACGTCTGGGGTGACCGGCGCGGTGAGCGGACCAACCGCGGCGTCGCACGAGTCAGGTGCGGCGAGCGCGATGACGTAGTTGTCTTCAGGCAGATCGCCAACCGGCTCGACGGTCGCGAACGCGAGGTCCTCCACGAGAGCACCGTCGGCCTCGCAGGTCGCTGGAAGGATGACGTCTACAGTTTCGAAATCGACAGAGTCGAAACCGTGACCGACCAACACGCGGCCTGAGCCCGCCGGCAGGTCAGTCAAATCGCCGTCAAAGAGAAGTACGTTGAGGGGACTCTGAGCGTCAGTCTCAACGTTGACGCTCGCGATGGCGACGATGGTCGAAATGCTGTCGGCAGGCAGTGTCGTCGTGATGGAGAACACCTCCGTCTCCGTCCCCGCGACGTTGACTCCGAATGTGTGTTCTTCTG
The DNA here is from genome assembly GCA_013002645.1 of Myxococcales bacterium. GTDB lineage: Bacteria > Myxococcota_A > Polyangia > Polyangiales > Houyiibacteriaceae > SG8-38. The sequence continues at coordinate 4,032 of JABDJF010000128.1, read as the reverse complement.
CCGTCAGCGAGACGAAGCCCGTCGACTGTGCGAAGGTGAGCCCTTCGATCGCGACCGCGCCATCGACGGTGACATCGACCGCCGTGTTCTCAGCGGTGGGAAGGTCGGTACCGAGATGTGCAACGCGCACCATCGCCATCTCGGCGGTTCCGCCGCTCCCGCCAGAGCCACCGCTTCCGCCCGAGCCTCCAGCGCCCGCTGCGCCCCCATTGTCGTCTTCGGCGCAGCCCATGGCTGCCAGGGCGGCTGCCGCGACGATCCCCAACCAAAAATTCTTGTTACTTTTCATTAATCCTCCTCCGACCGTTCTAAGTCATGTCTAGGTCTTGTCGAGATATACTGTTCCGAGGCAGAGGGTCAATGACCCAGAGCCACTTTTTCCCCTGCCGGGCGACGCTATACCGCGGTTTGCCAGGATCGCAAGGAATGGACATCAAGCGGACAAGCCCGCAAATAGGCAATCAGGCGAGCGCCTCGCGAGCGCTGTCCAGCAGAGCTGCGCGCCTTGGAGTGGCTCCCCGCGGAGGATACGGTCCGCGGCTCGGGCCACAGAGGTGCAGGTATGCGACGACTAGGTTTTCTTGTTCTGGTACTGGGGGTCGGCTGCGCCGGGCGCGGCGGCTTGGAAGCGGAGACGATGGGCTGGATCCGGGTCGAAACGGAGGACCTGATCATTCGGACGGACCTCAGCCAGGGCAAGGCCGTCGAGCTCGCGAAGAACTACCAGCGCTTGCGTACCGCGATCGCTGAGAATGAGCTCCCCTGCGCATTCGAGCGGAGCAACGTGCCCATGGAATTCGTTGTTCTGAAGGAGCCGTCGGACTTCGAAGACCTTGCGGGTCCCCACACGCGTGGGTTTTCCGCTCATCCGCCGAGCAGCCGCCTCGACACGAAGCTGCAACTGGTGATGGACGGTCGCGAAGCTGCGCGAAACACGCAGCTGTTCGTCCACGAGCTCACGCATGGAGCCGTCGCGATCTGCTTCCCCGGAGGTCGCCCCTGGCTTCACGAGGGCTTGGCCTCGTTCTACGAAACCGCGAGAATCGAGAGCGGCGAGCTCGTCCTCGGAATGCCCGCCTACGGGTTCGTGCAAATGACCAACGTCGAGCCCATGTTCGACATCTACCCGGTGCATGCGAACGGCGCCGAAGTTTGGATTCTTCCGAGTCGACTCTTGCCGGACTTCGACGAGCTTCGAAACATGGACGCGACCGAGTTCTATTTTCTGGGCAAGCGCCGCTCGGTGTCCGACCTGCGCCAGCGGACCGCACACTATGCGGGCGCTTGGCTCGCCGTTCACATCCTTCAGCTCGGCGATTCGACGCTCAGCGGCCGCTTCACGACCTACCTCACCGGGCTCGCGCGGGGCGAGAATGACGACCGGGCTTGGGCGCGATCCTTTGCCGGGGTCGATGTCGCGTCCCGTTGCCAGAACTACCTCGACGTGGACTACAAAATGGAGGCTCGCCCGGTCGCTGCCGCGACGCCCCGACAGCCCTCGGTCCATCCAATGCCCCAAGTCGAAGTTGCCCTGTTGCGTTCTCGGCTTTACTCCTGGTGGTCCGAAGAAGAGGCCGCCACGGCGCTGGAATACTTGGATTTTGCGGCGTCCAAGAGCTCCACTTCGAGCGATCTGATGCTGCACATGGCCGCCTTTCACCTCGAGGCGGGTCGCGCGCTAGACGGCTGGAGTTGGCTCGAGAGAGCGGTCGAGCAAGCGCCCGCGGACCCGCAGGTTGCAGCAACCGCGATTCTCTGGTTCGCGGGATCCGACGACGCTACGTCGGAACGAGCGCGACTCGACGCCTGGGCGCAGACGCTTCGTGGATCCGCGCAGACGGCTTTTCAATTCGTAGAGTTGGGCGAGTATTTCGTGCGGGTCGCCGGAGACCCGCGCTCGGGATTCGAGTACCTGCAGAAGTCGCTGACGCTCGATGCAACCTCCTGGCGAACGTACGCGCTCATGGGCGAGGCACTCGCTGAGGTCGGCAAGAGCGAAGCAGCCATTCAAGCCTACTACACCGCAATCGCTCTCACGGGGCATGGGTCACCCGAGCTGCGCGCCTCGTTGAAGGAGCGCATCGATCGGCTGGAACACAGGTAGAATCGATGAGACTCGCGGCTTGGGTGCTGGTTTGTTCGACACTGGGATGCGCTGCGACACAGGCACCCGAGGAGGGAGGAGCCGAGAGCTACGCGCCCCCCCCGCCCTCCGTCCAGACGCCGAACGAAGTGCGCACTCGGATTGGCACGCTGAGGTTCTTCGACGGGCTCCCGGACGCGCAGACGGTCGAGACGGTCTACGAGCATCTCGACTTCATGCGCGGCGTCCGAGCTTACCTGCAGACCATCCCCGGCGCTTCGATGATGGCCATGCGCGACGGAATGGAAAAGGCCGGAGCGCTGCCGAACTACACGGTGCTGCTCACCGAGTCGATGATGGACTCGAAGTCGTTGTTTCTTACAGCAGACGGCGAAACGGTTTATGCGCTGGCCTGGATCAGCCTCAAGGGCGGCCCGATCGTGGTGGAGACGCCGCCCCGAGCGCCTGGTGTGTTCACCGATGCATGGCAGAGGCCTCTGGTCGAAACCGGCAAGTCGGGCCCGGACCGTGGCCGCGGAGGCCGATATGTCATCGTGCCGCCCGCCTATGCGGGCTACGTCCCGCGCAGCCGGTTCGCGGTCGAGTCGTCGACTTTTGGAGTTTGGGCCGTGTTCCGAGGTGCGCTTTCGAAAGGTAGCCCGAGGCGCGCGATCGCGAGCTTCAAAGAGCATCTGAAGATCTACCCGTTGAAAGAATCGGCCCGCCCCGCGCCCAACATGTTCGTCGATATCTCGGGAAAGGCGTTCAATACGGTTCATCCAATCGACTTCAGCTACTTCGAGCGAATCAACGAGCTCATCCAGGAAGAACCAAATGCAGCGCAGGACCCAGAGGTTCTCGGCATCCTGGCGTCGATCGGGATCGAAAAAGACCAACGCTTCGCCCCGAACGCGCGGATGAAGGCGACACTGAGCGAAGCGGCCGCGGTCGGAAACGCAACGGCGCGCGCCTTGCTGTTTGCCCCGCGCGCGGCGGACGCCGACCTCTACGACAATCGTCAGTGGCAGCGAATCCTCGTTGGTGGAAGCCATGAGTTCATCCGGAACGGCGGCCGGCTGACCGACGCACGGGCGCGCTTCCACAGTTATGCGACGGGCATCACGCCGACGATGGCCGCTACGAAAGCCGGAAGCGGGTCCGAGTCGGCGGCAACGTTCCGCGACAGCCGCGGCAATCCGCTCGACGGCAGCCGGACCTACACGCTCACACTTCCCCCGAACGTGCCAGCTGCCTACTTTTGGTCGATCACCCTCTACGACAACCAGACCCGCTCGATGCTGCAAAGCGACCAGCGCATCCCAAGCGTCATCCTCGGCCAACGCAACTTGCGTCGCAATGAGGACGAGTCGATCACGCTCTGGTTCGGACCGAAAGAGCCCAGAGACCGCAAGATGCGCGCAAACTGGGTTCAAACCATCCCAGGCAAGGGCTGGAACGCCGTCTTCCGTCTGTATGGACCGCAGGAGGAATGGTTCGACCAAACCTGGCGCTTGGCTGACATGGAGCTCGTCCCGGGAGTCCCCCGCGCCAAACCCTCGAAGAAGCCTCCGAAAATGCGGAGCGAAATCCCTGCCTCGATCCAGACGCCGGCGCGCGTGCAGACTCGAATCGGCGCCCTCGAGTTCACGGATGGGTTCCCGACCGATGACACCGTCGAGCGAGTCTACGATCACCTAGATTTCATCCGCGGCGTCGACACGTTTCTGACGACGCTTTCCGGGGCGTCGCTGGTCGCCATGCGCCGAGGCTTCCGCAGCGCCGGGATCGATGCCAACGACGTCGTCGCGGTGTTCGACGGCTTGATGGACTCGCACTCGCTGTTTCTCACCGCCAATACCGAGAGTATTTACTTCGGGACTTGGCTGGACCTCAGCGATGGCGCGGTCATCGTGGAGAGCCCGCCGAATACGCTCGGCATCGTCGACGAC
>JABDJF010000115.1 GCA_013002645.1 Myxococcales bacterium | reverse complement strand
GGGCGTCGGCGAGCTCCGATCGGAGGGACGCGAGCGCCGTCTCTTTCTCGCGCGCCGCCGCGTGCAGAGCCGCGTCGTTGTCTTCCCGGGCGGCGGCGAGTGCCGCCGCGGACTCGGCCTTGATCAGATCCAAAGCTTCTTCTTGGGACACGCGAAGCCTTGCCATCTCCGCGTCCTGCGCACTCTTGAGGGCTTCGACGTCGGCGGCCCGAGCCTCCCGCTCCTGAGCGAGCTCTGCTTCGAGGCCTTCTGTCTTGGCCTTCTCGCGCTCGAACCGACCTTTGATGTCTTCGTAGCGCTTGTTCGCGGCCTCTTTGTCCTCGGTCAGGCTCGCAATTGATTCCTGAGCGCCAGATAGGGCGTGTTCGAGCTGGGCGGTCTTTTCATCGAAATCAGCGCGTGAGCGCTCGAGACCGATCGACTGATCTCTGAGGTCGATGATCTCTTTGTCACGGCCGCTCACCTGATCGCGCAGCTCGAGGATCTGCTTGTCCTTGGTGTTGAGCGATTCGCGTAGATCGAGAAATTGCCGGCTCGACACACCACCGGACGACTCGGCGATTTTCGCCTTGAGTCCTGAAATTTCGGAACGCAGACGCGCCACTTCGACTTGGCCGGTAGCCGGGGCATCGCTCGGCGCAGGCGGTGCCGTCGCCGGTCGCGCAGACGCTGGCGGCGCCGACGACGCGGCAGGCGGTGCCGATGGCGGCACGGTGGCGTGGGAGACGTCGTCCGCCGGGACGTCCGAAACCATGATCACATCATCGAGCTCGACGTCTTCATAGTCGCCGGTGCCCTCTTCCGTGTCGTCGGCGGCCTCGGCGACCTCAGGACTCTCCGAAGGCTGCTTTGCCTCGCCGCCCAACAAGAGCGCGTCGAAGGCGTTCTCCGCGAACTCGTCGATTTCGTCGTCGATTCCAGGTTGCTCACCCGCTTTGGTTGGCACATCGCTCGACATGTTGTCCTCCGACATCTGCTCTCCCCTTCGGTTCCCAAGGCAAGGTTAGCAGCGTTCTCGTCATTGGAACGAAACCGCCTCTAATCCGACCCCCCGAGCGTATGCAAAGTTACGCCTTCGTCAAAAAAGAATAGAGGCCTGGCCGCTCCCCTGTCAACGTCGGAGACCCCGGGAACCCCAGGGTGTGCGGCAGGTTTCAGTAGGCAACGCGTGCGTTGGCTGCGAGCTGAAACAGCACCGGCCGATCCAGATCTCCGAAAAAGGCATAGTTCACGCCGCCATGCTGGCGGATCGTCACCACGTTGCCACCTACATTGTGATAAAACAGCTCACGGCCGCCCACATGAGTGCGATGCGCATTCCGAACGATCTCGGGCGATCGGAACACCAGCAGCGTGACGCGCCGACCCTGGTGGTTGTAGTAGAGGGCAGCGGCCGGATGGGCGCCGACCTTGATATAGCGAGCGCCGACGAACTTCATGCCCGGCTCCGCGAACTGTGCGGGTTTCACGGGAAACGGGGTCTTGCCCTGGAAGTAGCGCACGACGTCTTGGGGCGCCGCGGCCTGGACGTCTGAGGGCAAGGCCTGCGAGTGCAGATTGACCACGTCCTGCAGCATGCCGGCGCCCTGGTACGCGGTGCTCTCCGGGAGCCCCATGACGCTGCCGATGATCAGAACCGCCGCCGCCGCCGCTGCGATGGGCCAGGTCTGCCGCCAGCGCATTGGCCGCGCTTCGATCGAATTGCGTTCGGCCCTCGTCGCATCGATTTCGTCGAAGCGGTGAAGCGACCTGCCCCAAAGATGTTCGGGCGCACGAACGCCGATGAGCGCCTCGCGGGCCTGCTGACGAAGCGAGCCTTCGAAGGCGAGATGCTCCTGACAAACCGAACACGCCTCCAAATGGCGCTCGAATTCGATCTGTGATGCAGGGTCGAGCTCGCCATCGATGAATGCGCCGAGGTGACGCCGCACGAGCCTGCAAGTCATGACTTGGCCTCCTTGCGTGCGCGAAACGCTTCGAGTGGAATGGGGTCTACCACGTCGCCGTCGTCTTCTTCGATGATACCGAGTTGCACGGCGTGTGCCTGAAGCGAGACTTGAAGCTGCTTGCGAGCGCGATGCAAGCGAGACATGACCGTGCCGATCGGGCAGCCGACGACCTCGGCGATTTCTCTGTACGAGAGCTCTTCGACGTCGGCGAGCATGACCATGGCGCGAGCCTCGTCCGAAAGCGCCTCGAACGCGCGTCGAATCTCTTGCGCGATCAACTGCCGCTCCGCATCGCCCACCGGGTCGGTCAAGCCGCGCATGGTCGCACGGCTCATCACGCCCTCCCCGACCGGCGTCGCCATCGGGCCATCGAAAACCTGCCTCTCGCGGCTGGTGCGCCGGTAGCGGTTCACGAAGCTATTCATCTGGATCCGCAGAAGCCAGGCCTTGAAGTTCGTCCCTGCCTCGAAGCGGTCGTAGAAACGATAGGCACGCACGAGTGTATCCTGCACCAGGTCTTCGGCATCGACCGGAGAGCGGGTGAGCCGAAGCGCCATCGAATACAGCGTGTCGAGGTGGGGACGCGCTTCCGCTTCGAAAAGACGCCGCTGCGTCTCTACTTTGTTGATTTTCCTTGGCATGCCTGCTGGTAGAACCCCTGAGATCAGGAATTATTCCACGCTATCAGGCGGCTCGTCTTTTGGGGACCCCTGCCGCAGCTTGGCCTCGAGCTCCTCGATGCGGGTCTGGAGCCGGAGGACCTCGCCCTGGAGCTGCTTCACGTGGCTCGCGGCGCTCTCGAGAACCCCGCGAACCCGATCATCGGCTGCGTTGTAGACCTCTGTTCCGAGCTCCTCGGCACGACCGACCAGCTTACCGACCGGGCCTTCCTTCAAGGACGTGAGGAACTTCTCACGCCCCTCTTGGATGAAACCACGAAGGCTTTGCACCGACCAGGTCGTGGCATTTCCGCTCTTTTGCTCTTCGTAGATGATTTGGGCGAGGGTCACTTTCGTCAGATCGTTCTTCGAACGGTTGTCGAGCACCTTGACTTCTTCGCCGTTGCGCACGAACTCGGCGATGCGATCGAGAGTGACGTATTTGCTCTCGCGCGTGTCGTAGAGCTTGCGGTTCGCGTAGCGCTTGATGACCCGAATCGATTCCGTCTCTGGCATGTTCCATTTCAGGCTAGCCCGGCGACGCACTGCGTCAAGCTGGCGCTTTCCGATGCCCTCATTAGGCTGGTCAGAGGGGTACGGAGGCCGTGGAGCAGGCGACATCGTTTGGTGACCTCTTTCGAAGGCTAGCCCGCCTCGAAGAGATCGAGATGCGCGTCGGTCTGATCCGCGAACGCCTCGAGTCCCTTTCCGCCGCGGACGGCGTGCAGCTTCTCGACGATGCGTACCGGGGCGCCGCTCGAGGTGGCTCCGATGCGCAACTGGTGTTTCTTGCAATCGGCTGGACGCTCTTCGAGCCGCGCTTAGAAGAACGCAGGTTCGAGCTCGGGACGGCAGCGCGACAGGCGGGTCTCCATGAGGTTGCCGACTTCGTCCTGCCGCCCGTCGAGGAAGATGCGCCGGCCGAGGACCAGCGGCGCAGTCCGGACTTTGGTCGGGGCCGGCCACTCACCCTTGGCGAACGCAAATCGCTCGCTCGTACGCACGACCGCGCATTGATTCAACGCGTGGTCCGCGACCCGCATCCCGACGTCGTTCGCATTCTGCTCGACAACCCTTCATTGACCGAAGACGACGTCATCCGAATTTGTGCGGCGCGTCCGAATGATCCAAACGTCCTGCACACCGTGTATCGCAATCGGCGCTGGGTCGTTCGCTACCGGCCGCGCAATGCGCTGGTCCGCAACCCAGACACCCCGCTCGACATCGCGCTTCTGCTTGCGCCTCTTCTGCGCAGGACGGAGCTTCGCGAAGCGGCGACATCGTCAGAGCTCGCCCCCGCGGTTCGACTGAGCTGCAAGGCCATCCTGGAAATGCGGATCACGCGATCTCAGCCGCCCAGCGACTGACCGCTATTTGGACTCGACCTTGTCGACGACTTCAGCGTCTTCGACACGCGAAGCGGAGGCCTTCGGGACTTGTTTGTCGGCCGGGGTGACCTCTGGGGTCACATCGATGTCGTCATCGGTGTTTAGACCGCGCTTGAGGTTTCGTATGGCTTTGCCAATCCCTTCACCGATTTGAGGCAGCCGTCCGGCGCCAAAAATCAGCATCACGATCAAGAAAACGATGACTAGCTCGCCAAATCCAAGATTGGGCACGGTATCCCCTCCGTTACCGATCACGGTACGCTGCCGGGAACCGGTCTGCAAGCCCATGGGTATGGTATGGGGAGCCCAGATGGAGAGCTATCGACAGCTGGATTCGGCGGGTATTGTTGGCCTCGTCTTCGATATCGACGATACGGTGACCCGGAATGGCGTGTTGGAGCCGGTTGCATACACCGCGATGCACCGATTGGCCGGCGCCGGTTTCGAGCTCGTTGCAGTCACCGGGCGGCCCCTCGGATGGACCGACGTCATCGCGAGGATGTGGCCGGTCAGGATTGCCGTCGGCGAAAATGGTGCAGGCTGGGCCTGGGTCGACGCCTCCGGATCGCACGACGGCTATTTCTGTGATGATGCGGAGCGTGAGGCGCAGTCTCGACTCTTGGAGACGGTTCGCCAAAAAGTGGCCTCGACAATGCCGCAGATCAGCGCCACGAACGACCATCGCC
>JABDJF010000095.1 GCA_013002645.1 Myxococcales bacterium | reverse complement strand
AGGTTTCCGTCGGAATCCAAAACGACGCGCATGTGCCACCTTCGGGGAGTGAAGTCAGCTCCACCACTCCGCCATGCAACTCCACGATGCGTTTGACGATCGCAAGGCCAAGGCCGGTGCCAGCTTCCTTGGTGGTCACGAAGGATTCGAATGCCCGCCGCACGACCTCGCTCGGTACGCCGGGACCATTGTCGATCACCGCGACTTTCCACCTGCCGTCGGTGGTCATCTGACTGGCGATTTCAATGCTCGGCTGAGGGCTGCTGGCCACTGCTTCGACCGCATTGGTGATCAGGTTGTTGACGACCTGTTTGAGGCGGTCGCGCTCCGCAAAGAGGACGCAGGACACCGAGGCTGCATCTTCGATGAACTCGATCCCCTGCGACTCGATCTCCGGACGCCGCAACTCGAGAACCTCGCCGAGCAGCGTGCTCGCATCGCAACGTATCGGCTCCATCCGCTGCGCGCGCGCCAGGTTCAGGAAATCGTCGAGCAGGACCGAGAGGCGTCGGAGCTCGTCCTGCACGACGTTGGTTCGCCTTTCGATCTTCCGGCGCGTCGACGCATCCTCGACCTTCGAGGCCGTGCGTCGAAGAACATCGAGCTGAAGCTTGGCAGCGTTGAGAGGATTTCTCACCTCGTGTGCCAACCCCGCCGTCAGCTTTCCCATCACCGCGAGGGACTCCGCTTCGGCGGTTTTCTTGAGCACATAGTCCTCGCGGTAGGTCTCGAGCATGATCGCCAGCTCGATGTCGCAAATCTGGTCGATGACGCTGTGATCTTCGAAGACCCCGAGACCGTCCGGTGAGGATTCCGACACCGCGCCATGAAGCCCAATTCGAATCACATTCATCGCGCCGAGCATGTAGCGCTGCTCGAGACCGACCCTGACGTGAACGCGCCCGATTTGGGCACGCTTCTCGAAGTACGCGTCGTCGTAGGGTCCGGCGAAAAGCCCTTCGAGCCAATGCAGCAACGAAGACCGGAGGCGCTGGATCTGAGCTTCGCTCTGGAGGACCGCGCGGGCGCCGGGGTCCTCGCGGATGGCCTGGTAGAACCGATCTACGATGCGCAGGTGGTAGGGCTCCATCCGACTGCGCAGCGCCTGCAGGCGAGCGGCACAGCCGGCGTCGAACCCCACGTAGTCCATGAGCGTCGGGAGCAGGCTGGAGTCGGCCATCCGGCCTGGCTAAGAAACTGCAGCCGTTCTGTCAAGGGCCGACGGGTCGCGACCCCTTCAGAAGGCGGCGAGCGCGGGCAGCCTAACCATGCTCACCGGACAGGGAGCGTCCGTGGCGAGCCTCCGGACGTCGGCTGGATTGAGCTGGTCTGCACCGCTTGTCAGTTGGATGCCAAGCAGAATCAGATCGACGCGCGAACGCTTGGCGCTCTGCAAGACGTAGTCCGGCCAGTGCCCCTCTTCGTAGAGCTCCGCCCGGCAACGAACCCCCCGATCGGCGCACCATTGACGCTGCCGCTCGAGCAGCTGACCCTCCTGCCGAAGCCTGGACTCAACCCGATCGCGCCAACCGTCGGCATTGTCACGCATCGAGGCGGGAGGCTCGGAGCGCCGGCTCCCCCCGCCTCCGTAAGTTGAAACCAAGACGACCTCGGCATCGGTTGGACCTGCGATGAGCGCGGCGAAGCTCACGAGCTTGTAACTCGCAGATGTCAGATCGGTAACCGCCAAAATGCTAGACGCCTTGGTGAGCATGGAACCCACTAGGAGGCACAGCAAGGTGCGTGCCATGCGAGAAACCCTTCACAAGAGCGGATCGTTCGCTCGCGCTTCGGCAACGGTTGCGGGCGAAGTTGCCAATACGCAGTTTTTGCGCCGCGCGGTCCAAGGGTTAAGCTCGCGCATGAGTGATTCCCGGCGTCACCGCGGACCGCATCCCAACGATGCGGAGCTGTTCTCGGAGCAGGCGCTTCCTTCATTGATGGCGGCGGTCTCCGACCTGAGCTGGCTCCGGACCCGAGGATACTCGGATGGGTCATCGGTGAAGCTCGTCGGCGACCGGTATCGGCTGCGCGGTCGTCAACGCACTGCGGCAAGGCGCTGTGCCTGCTCGGATTCTGCGCTAGGGAACCGTGCATTGCGGCAATGTGCACCCAAGATGGTGAACGCGCGTCATCTGCTGGTCGACGGCCTCAATGTGATCACCACGATCGAGGTGGCCTTGGCCCGAGGCGTTCTCCTGCTCGGCCGCGACTCCTGCCTCCGAGACATGGCGAGCTTCCACGGCAGCTATCGCCTGGTGCACGAGACCGCGCGCGCCGTCGAAATCCTCGTCGACGTCATCGATTCGCTCCAGCCATCCGAGGCGACCATATACATCGACCGTCCAGTTTCGAACTCCGGCCGACTTGCGGAGATTGTACGGACCACCGCGTCCGACAAAGGGTCGTGCATCCAGGCGACGACGGCGGACCGAGTGGACGAATTGCTGAAGGCTTCAAATGCGGTAGTCGCAAGCGCAGATAGCGCGATCCTCGATGAATGCGGCGACTGGCTGAACCTGGCACGGATGTCGGTCGAGCGTCACCACAGCGAGCTCGAGCCGCTCTGGCTACTGGACCTGTCTTGACCGCTTGCCACGCTCGAGCCTCAAGAATCTACGATTTTCATCGCTTCATCGAGTCTGCCGCGTTTTCCGATCAGCATCCGAAGCTGAACGAGCTTGGGGGGTTGGTTGAAGGTCACGGCGCCAACCACGCGACCGGCCCGACTGTAGATGGCGATGAGCTTCTCGCCGTCCGGCCCTCGTCTGACGATGGTGAGCTCGTCGCCAGGTTTTGGGCTGCCCGAGCCCTGAATTTTGATGTCGAACTGGTCGGACCAGAACATCGGAACCGACTCGAACGGCTTTGCTTCGCCCGGTTCGGCGAGCAGTGTCGAGGCGGCGTGGCGCGCCTGCTCGACCGCGTTGGTCCAATGCTCGACGCGCATCCGCTCCTCGAATAATGGGTTGTACCAGCTCGCAACGTCCCCGGCGGCTACGACCCCTGCAACGCTGGTCGCGAGGGTTTCGTCACATCGAACGCCGTCTTCGAGCTCGATTCCAGACCCCCCGAGCCAGGAAATCGAAGGAGTCACCCCGATTCCAACCACGACCAAGCCGCAGTCGACCTTGCTGCCATCGTCGAGCCATACGCTTTCGACATGGCGGTCGCCGCCAAATTTTTCGACTCGCCGTCCGCAGAGGATCTTCACGCCGCGACGCTCGTGCACTTCCTGCAGGATTCGTCCAAGCCGCGTTCCCAAGCTCTGCGCAAGAGGGGTCTCCAAGGCTTCGATCATCGTGACGTCGAGCCCGAGCTGCCGCGCCGAAGCCGCGACCTCGGCGCCAATGAAACCGGCACCGATGACGGCGACTGTTGGCTTGGTCTCGAGCGCCGCGCGAAGGGCCATCGCATCATCGAGCGTTCGAAGAACGTGAATCCCCTCGAGCGACGGCTGATTCGGAAGTGTGCGCACCTCACCGCCCGTCGCAATCACCAAGCCATCGTACGAAACCACCTCTCCGCTTTGGAGCAGAATCTCCCGTCCGCCAGCGTCGAGCGACTGAGCGCGCTGCCCAAGCCTCAGCTCGACGCGTAGCGCGTCGTAGCTTTTTCGACGCAGCGCCAAGCGCTCTTGGCCGGCCTCGCGACGGAGTACTTCTTTCGAGAGTGGCGGCCGATCATATGGGCGATGCTTCTCCTCGCCGATTAAGATGAGATCGCCGTCAAAC
>JABDJF010000089.1 GCA_013002645.1 Myxococcales bacterium | reverse complement strand
GCTCGAGCGTGACCGTACCGAGATGCTCCGCTGCGGCTTTCATCACCACTTTGCCGATTTCCGGAGATCCAGTGAAGAAGATGTGATTGAACGGGCGAGCGAGGACAGCCTGGGCCGCCTCGATGCCGCCCTCGACCAAGGCAATTTCGTTCTCGTCGAAGGTCTCGTCGACAATCGTCTTCATGATCGAAGAGGCGTGCGGCGTGTTCTCGGACGGCTTGATCATCACGCAATTGCCTGCAGCGATCGCTGCCGTCAACGGTCCGAAGCTGAGATTGATGGGGAAGTTCCATGGCGAAATGATCAGCGCCACGCCTTTGGGCTCGTAGTGGACGTAGGAGCGCGAGCCGAGCAACGCCATCGGCGTTTTGACGCGATGAGGTCGCATCCAACCCGACAAGTGTCGGCGCGCGTGTTTGATCTCACTCGTCACGGGGTAGATTTCGGTGAGATCGACTTCGCTTGGATGTTTCCGGAAGTCTTCGTACAACGCCTGCTGGATGTCTTCTCGATGCCCGAGGACCGCCGCGTGCAGTCGCTTCAATTTCTGCTTGCGCTCCTTGGCTGTGGTCTGCCCGATGCTCCCCTGGTTTGCTAGCTGAGCTCGAAAAATCCGCTCGACCTCACTCGGGACGACATCGGGAACCGTCGCCTCCCGCGTCCGCCGCTGCGGGCCGCCGTTGGTGGTTTGCACATGGGCCATGGGCCTAACCTTTCATATGGAAACGTCGCTTAGATCCGGCATCGCACACCAGCGCCCCCGAGAAGTCAAGAGGCTCCGCCAAATGCATGGCCAGATCGGCACGACGTGCGAGACTCCCGTTGCGAACGTCCCAGCCGACCATTGGGGACGCCCCAGCCAAGAAGAAAGGACGCATCATGGCGTTCATGTTGAAGATCCAATGGAACATCAAGAGCGGCCGCGAGGCCGAGTCCAAAGAGGCGCTTGCTGGATTCGGCGCGACCTACGAACGAACGGGGAAGAATGCGTTCGCGCTCAACCCCCACGCAGACAAACACTCGATTGTGTGACCGATTGAGACATCGGCGGCCGTCCGAACAATTGGCAATTATTCGAAGCTAAAGGTGTACTCCGCGCCCATGCGAGGCGCGGAGAACTTCGGGAAGTTGATCGCGATGAGTTTCCTCGAGACGCAATTTTGAAAGGGCTTGCTGCCGGGTTTGGTGGTGGCGCCTGTGACCTCGCCCTTGCCTGAGATCACCATTTGGATCGAGACCCGACTCATGCGAGTCTGCTTGATCTCCCTGAGCACGCAGCCCTGAAAGATTTCGTTGACGTGTCTATTCATGATGTCGGAGACCTTCGTCGAGCTCAAGTGCTGTTGACCTTCGTCGTTGGTGAGGTCGCCCAGCTCCGCCGGCTCGAGCATGGCCTCCGCGTAAGAGGGCAGCTCGCCCTTTGCGCGCTTCGCTTTTGATGCCGCGAAGCCGAGACCCGTATCGCCGCCGCTCGCCGAGCCCGGGGGCGGTAGCGCCAGGGCGTATACTTTGGCGGTGCCCGGAATGGCCGCGTTCGGCATTTTGGCAAGCGGTTCCGGGCTGGCTGTGCTCGATGAGCCGGTAGCGCAACCGGACGCCGCGATTGCGAGCGCTGTGCCGCACATCAAGAGACGCTTAGATAGAGTGTTCGTCATCGTCGCGCCTGCTTCATCTTCTCGTCCTGCGCCTCGGCGCGCTCTTTCGCGACCTTTGCGCGCTCAGCCGCGCCCGGATGCGTTGCCTTGAGCGACTTCTTGCCGCTGTCGCCGCTCAGCTCAGCGAGCTTGCTGAACGCGCCCTCCATGGCGTGGTAGTCATAGCCGTGCTTGACCAGGAAGTTGAATCCGTACTCGTCTGAAGCCGATTCGTCGCCCCGCGAGAACTTTGCGTTCAGCACATCTTCGATGAACTTGCCGAGCTGGCTGTCTGTCAACACCTGCCCGCCCGATCCCGTGTTCGCGGCAACCGCATCCTTGCTTGCCGCGACCGAGTACGCCTTTTGGTACTGCTTCTTCGCGTGCTGGAGCTTCACGTGACCGATTTCATGGCCGATGACGCTGCGCACCTCGTCGTCCGTCATGATGATCATCAGACCGGCCATCACTCGTATGCTTCCATCGGGTGTTGCGAATGCGTTGACGTCCGACACGTTGTAGAGCTTGAAGTTCAGCGCGAGCCCGTCTTCTGACTCGAGCCCTTTCACGATATCGTGGAAGCGTTGCGCCAGCGGATCGCCGTCCGGGACGACCGGATTTTTCTCATCCATCGACGCTACGGTTTGGCGCGACAGTTCCGCCATGTCCTCATCCGAAAGGGTGGCAGCCTTGACGGCATTCTGCGCCGCGGTGACGTTGTCTTTCTTCAAGAACTTTCGGCCGAAATCGGCCTGTGCCCCTACGGAGAACGAAAGTATGCAACCTGCGAGTAGTATCTTCTTCATCGACGTGAACCCCCAGCGATCAAGCTAGCAAGACGCTCCTACTACTGGCACGGCTGCACAGCCCTTCAGTATCGGTCCATCGCGCCAGAAACTCGATTTGCGCTCTATGCGGGCGGTGTTCTAGCGTGGCAGTGGCCCTGCGCGACCGGTGGACCTAGGTACAGAGCGCCCGCGAGAGCGTCATCACGAAGCCGGTCGCGCAACCAATCGGCTCGCAACCTCTCCTGTCCCGTCCTCATCATGCCTTCATCCATCCCCCGGTCGACAGATCAAGACAGCGCGGACGAGCGAGTGATCGTGGGCGAGCGTCGGACCGAGCCTTTGCTGATGGAGGTTGCCTGGGAGGTCTGCAACCAGGTGGGCGGGATCTACACGGTCCTGCGGTCGAAGGTCCCGAGCATGTTGAGAGGCTGGGGCAGTCGCTACTGTCTGGTGGGCCCCTACAATGCGGACACGGCGGCGGTCGAGTTCGAGCCGGCGCCTTTGGATGACCCCGTCGGCCGGGCCGTCCGCCAGCTTCGGGAAATGGGCTACGGAGCGCACTACGGGCGGTGGCTAGTCAGCGGCCGTCCGCACGTGGTCTTGTTGGACACAGCTTCGGTCGCCGGGGTGCTCGACGAGCTCAAGTACCGCGCCTGGGCCGACCACGGGATCGTCCACAGCGACGAAACGAACGTGAACAACGCCGTGGCCTTCGGGGAGATGTGCCGAGCGCTCCTGTCGATCCTCGCGCAGCAGGAATCGCCGCACCGCCCGCTCGTCGCGCACTTTCATGAGTGGCAGGCCGGCCTGGCGATTCCGATGCTGAGGAGGGAGAGCTGGCCGGGCGCGATGGTGTTCACGACGCACGCGACCATGGTCGGCCGCTACCTGGCGACCGGCAATACATCGTTCTACGACCAACTTCCGCTGTTAGAGGGGGACCGGGAAGCCAAGACCTTCAACATTCAGGCGCAGCACCAGATCGAAAAGGCCTCCGCCCATGCGGCACATGTATTCACCACCGTGTCCGATGTCACCGCGGAGGAGTGCAACCACCTGCTCGGGCGCAAGCCCGATGTTCTACTCCCCAACGGACTCAACATCCGCCGGTTCACCGCCATTCATGAGTTCCAAACGCTCCACAAGCAATACAAGGACCGACTACACGAGTTCTCCGTTGGGCACTTCTTCCCGAGCTACAACTTCGATCTGGACAACACGCTCTACATGTTCACCTCGGGCCGGTACGAGTACGCGAACAAGGGCATGGACCTGACGATCGAGGCGCTGGCACGGCTGAACCACCGACTCCGGGAGGCGGCGAGCCCCGTGACGGTCGTCTTTTTCATCATCACCAAGGCTCCTTTCCGCTCGATCAACGTCCACGCGCTGCAGAGCCGCGCGATGCTCCATGAATTTCGGACCGCCGCCCACGCTGTGAAGGAGTCCGTCGGCGACGGGCTGTTCCTCGCAGCCACCTGGGGCGAGATCGCTGACCTCAACGGTTTGATGGAAGACTACTGGCGGCTGCGCCTGCGCCGCGCGATCCAGGCCTGGAAGAGTGACGTCCCCCCGGGCATCGTCACCCACGACCTCATCGACGACGTCAACGACCCCGTTCTCCAGCAACTGCGGGCCTGCTGGCTGTTCAACCGCGAGGACGACCCCGTCAAGGTCGTCTTCCATCCCGATTTCGTGCAGGCCACGAGCCCCCTATTCGGGATGGAGTACGAGCAATTCGTGCGCGGCTGCCACCTCGGCGTGTTCCCGAGTTACTATGAGCCCTGGGGCTACACGCCGCTCGAATCGATTGCGCTCGGGGTGCCGGCCGTCACGAGCGACCTATCGGGCTTCGGGTCGTATCTTCAGCAGCTGGTGCCTGAGCACGCATCCAAGGGCATGTACGTCGTTCCCCGCCGGCACAACGACTTCCATCGCGCCGCCGACGAGCTCACCGACCGGCTATTCCAGTTCGCGTCTCTCAGCCGGCGCGACCGGATCGCGCTTCGCAACTCCGTCGAATCGTTCAGCGAGCACTTCGACTGGCACAATCTCGGCCGGCACTACACGGAGGCGTACGACCTGGCGCTGGCCCGTGTGAGTGGGTAGCGGCGCGCTCGAGCTGTTCGACCGCTTCCGAGTACTTCGCTGCGCTTTCCCGGTTGACGCTGCTCCAGAGCTT
>JABDJF010000071.1 GCA_013002645.1 Myxococcales bacterium | reverse complement strand
CGAGAATCGCCTTCAGAGAAGCAGCCGGGCAGGTCCGGGAAGTCTACCCAGTAGCCCGGACCCTCCTTGTGCAGCTTGGCTTGATACTCAATCACAGGATTTTCTCGCCGGTCTGCTTCTCGATGCCATGAAGCAGGCCTCGTTTGAGTGACTGGCATACAGCATATGTGCTGCCTAGTCGAGGATGGGTGTTCGGCTTGACCCCCTACCGCCAACGCTCCGGCTGGCTCCACGAGCTCGACCGCCTCGTCACCACCCTCCGCAGCGACAACATCCCCCCCGGCCGCATCTCCGTTCTGCTCCTCAAAACCCCATAACCTAGTCCATCGTCTCCGGCTTCAAGGGCCTAGAAAACGACGCCGTCATCCTCGCCGGCCTTACCGACAGCAAACCCGACTGGCGCCGGGGTGTGGCGTAGGTGGGCATGTCGCGCGCACGCGGTTCCACGTGATCATTCGCGAGGATTGCGATGGGACGTATCGCTCACTCAGCCAAAATCGCCCGCGACCGCTCCGCACGAGGGTCAAAGCGCGCCATGCCCCCCTCGTAGGCCGTGCCCAGCACGACCTCGAGCCCGTCCCGCCTCGCACCCAGTCCATTGTCCTCGAAGTCCGCCAGTAGATTCTGAAGCGCGCTCGTCGAATCGTGGGCGCCAAGCAGCCACGATCCGCGCAGCTCAACAAGCAACTCGTCGTTCTCACAGAACCACCGTATCCGCGGAACCGGCACCCCCGCATAGAGCGGTATCCCAGTGTACCCGCCGTCCTCGGCGAGCAATACGGGCCCTAGCTCCGGCTTAGGCGTCGGGTTGCGTGCTTCCACGATTCGCTCCGCCTCGCGCCCGTACTCTCCACAAAGCGCCGCGAACGAGTCCTGCTCAGCCACGTCCTCCGCATCCGCGGTCTCGTTCGCGCCTCCGCGCTCCACCACGAGCACCATCACCGCGACCAACAAGGCCAGCACCGCCATCAATTTCCCCATCGACGCCACTTCTCCAAGCTACCGGATTCCCGGGCCCAGCTCCAAGATTCGGTGCGCCCGCGAACCGCCACACCCAACCGCGCCCACTCTGCCCTTACTTCATCTTCCGCTGAATCTGCGAAAGCTCCTGCTTAATGCCGCGCAGCTCGTAGACGACATCGCGCAACTGGCTCTCGACATTCTGCTGCATCGTCGCCGGCGCCGGCCGAAAGATCTCGAATGCCGCAATCAGCGCCAGTGCCAGCAAGACGGTTCGTGTCTCCGGGTTTGGTTTGTCCATGGCACAATCGTAGCAAACCTCGCTGGACCGCTACCAAGGCATCCCCAGAACGGCACTGCACTTCTGCACGAGCAGGAGGACTCCACCAATAACCAACATCATTGCGATGCCTAGCGTGCCAAAGGGAGATCCTCCGTCTGGACTTGGTCCACGACTCACAGTGTTCGCCTACACAAATCTCGCCTCACACCTAAACCCACCAAACACGGTTATCGAAATAGTCGGGGTCGTTCTGCCCCCACGCCTGAATGGCGCTCTTGAAAAGGGCGATGTCAAAGTCGAACGGCGGTTCGGGCACGGCCTTCCAGATTGCACGCAGCCGCGCATCCACACTCGGCCCAATGCGCGCTCTCTCAGTCGACACCGACTCGTAAGCCGTTCGCAGCGCCTGCATGACGTCCGGGAGCCTGCGCTCCATGGCCATCGCCGCCTCGTACATGTCGTTGAGCAGCTCCACGGCGACCTGCAGTCCATACCCATTCAGGTGCCCTTCGTCGTTTACGAGCTGCCCGTTCTCGCACGGCGTTGAGATCGTCCTAAGCACGCACCCACCCCGAATCGGCCGCCTCAGCACAACTGCCACGGATTCCTCGTCGAGCCATACGATCCAACCCTTGATGGTCTCCTCACTCCGAGCGAGCTCGATCCCAACGTAATCCACCTTGTTCGAGACCTTGAACCGACCCAGCGCTCCAATTCCCTCGACGCAGGGCGGCTGTTTAGTCACCAGACCGTCGGCGCGTCGCTCTGCGTGCGGCAAGTGCACCAGAGGCCTTTTGCCCAGCCGTAGATCGAACCGCAGTGGCCCATAGGCGTTCGCCGTGCTGCCGCAGCGACGCTCCACACTTCGCCACGGATGAGGTTCACGGTGCGCACGCGATTCGACGAGGCCCCGCGTAATCCGTCGGTGCCTCGCGGCCTCTTCAGGGTCCACACCATCCATCGGTAGGAACTCCACAATCACGCCGTCGTCCGGATCCGGCCCGATCAGCGCCACCTCCACGGCTTCGGGCTCTTCGTCCAAACATCCGCCGTTCACCACCAAGATGTGCATCTCGCTCTGATCGACCGAGCCCTCACACACCATCGGCCAAATTTCCCGTACGAGCGTCTCTGCGATCCCCTCGCAGTTGATGTTCTGAGGCGTAGGCCAAGGCAGTTTCTCCGGCCGATGCCTCCACTCATACGCAAGCGTCCGCGCGATTTGCCGTCTGGTGCCCAAGTACCGTCGTTCCCGCCCAACGTACTCCTCCAAGAACTCCTTACAAGTGGGGTCCGCACCGGTCAGATACCCAGGCTCGAACATCCGCGCCTCGTACTGATACGGATCGCGCGCGTCCTCCGCCAGCCTTTCGCGGCCCGAAAGCTTCGGCGGTAGATTCGAGGTTGCTCCGTCAGCCATCTGATCACCAACCCGACGGCGGTATAGAGCTCAAGCGGATCGGCGTGCGCGCCTCATCGACCTGCTTCGCCAGCCCCTCGCGGGGCACCTGCGGCAGATCCTCGGCTTCGGCGAAATCCTGGAAGCGGGAATCGGCGTCATCAACACCCACCAGCTCCGGCAATACCTCGTCGGTCGATTCCTCCAGCTCCCGCAAGGTCACCTGGCGCGTCGTCGCGTCGATCACATCGAGGTCACCGACCTCCTTCCTCACAGGCACGCCACATTCGAGCAAGCGACGAGCCTTGGGCGCGACCCTGCGTTCGGCAGAGCCAACCAGGCTGTTGTAGTGGTCCACCGCGGACTTCAGGCTCCCGCCCATCTTCCGTACGTGCCCCGTCATCACAGCCAGCGCGTCGTAGAGGTCGCCACCGAGTTGGCTAATCAGCTGCGCGTTCTTCGCAAGCTTCTGCTGGCTCCAACCGTAGTTGACCGCCCTCAGCAAGCCGATGAGTGTCGTTGGCGTGGCGAGGATGACACGCTTGTCAGCTCCGGCCTCGATGAGACTGGGGTCCTGGTGCAGGGCGGCGCTCAACAGAGACTCGCCCGGAAGGAACATCACAACCAGCTCCGCACTGTTCTCGAACTGGCGCCAATACGCCTTGCTCGAAAGCTGCTTGATGTGGTTGCGGAGGTGTTGGGCGTGGCGCCCCAATGCCTCCGAACGTCGCTTCTCGTCGTCTTCCTCCATCGCTTCGAGGTACGCGTTCATAGGCACCTTGGCGTCGACCACGATGGTTTTCCCCCCGGGGAGGTGAACGACGAGGTCGGGCCGAAGCCCGCCGTCCTCCGAGGACACGCTGTGCTGCGTGTCGAAGTCGCAGCGTTCGAGCATTCCAGCCAGCTCGACGACCCGCCGCAGCTGAAGCTCACCCCAGCGCCCGCGAGTGCTCCCGTGCTTCAAGGCACCGACGAGGTTGTGCGTCTCGGCCTGAAGCGTGGCGTGCGCTTGCGTCAAGCTGCCCACCTGCGTTCGAAGCTCTGCATAGGCGTTCGTGCGCTTCGACTCTAAGTCGTCCAGCGCCGCCTTGACCCCTTTCAGCTTCTCGAAGACCGGCTTCAGAGTGGCCTCTTGCTTCTGCGCCGCCAATGTCAGGAACTGGTCGTTGTTGCTCTTGAGTGCGTCCTGCGACAGTGCCTTGAAAGTGTCGCCGAGCCTCTTCTCCGCGTCCGCCAATTGCCGCTTCTGTTCCTCGAGGTTCGCCCGTTGCGCTTCGTTTCGCGTTTGAAGCTCTGCGATGTCAGCGACCAACTGGGTGCTTCGGTCACCAGCCGCCGTCTGGTCCCTCCGAAGCTCGCTATTCTCGGCCTCGAGCCGCTCGCGCTCCGCCGCCGCGTGCCGCTCCGTCTCCTCGAGCTTAGACTCGACCCGCGCCAACTCGGTCGCCGCGGTCGTCAAATCGCGCTGCGCCGAATCGCGCCCGGCCTGCGCCTCTTCGAGCTGATGGGACACGGCAACGAAGCGCGCGTTCTCGCCCCTCAGCTTCAGTGCATAGACGACCGCCGCCGCCGCCATCAGCGCGAGTACTACCTCCACGACTACGCTTTCCATCGATTGCCCCCCAAAGCTTGCCGACCAAAAAGTCAGTATATATGATAAATAATGACAAAGCTGTAATTCTGCTAAGAGGGGGATGGATGCGAGCGGCAGTCGACTACAGCGTCATCAGAGAGCGGAATCTCAAGGACTATGGGACGAGGCGCACGTTCTGGCAGAACCTGCTCGCCGGCGTCTACTCGTTCAGGACTCACTTCATTCTGGAGCTTCTGCAAAACGCGGAAGACGCTAGGCGTAGTAACGGCGTCGGTGCGAGTCGCATTCGTTTCGACCTGCGCCGAGATCGCTTGAGGGTGCTGCACGACGGGCGGCCCTTCACGCCAACCGACGTCCGCGCGATCTGCTCGGTAGGCGACAGCTCAAAAGAGCGCGACCCAAATACGATCGGTCGCTTCGGAATCGGGTTCAAGTCCGTCTTCAGCTACACGGACTCTCCCACGGTGCATTGCCCGCCCGAGCATTTCCGAATCCACGAGTACGTCGATCCGATTGCAGTAGAGCCGGAGCAACCATCTGACCCCTGGACCACCGTCTTCGAGTTTGAGTTCAACAGGCCGGACATCGGAGCGGAGCAGGCGTACGCGGAGATCCGTCGCGCTCTGTCGTCGCTGACACCTCGAACGCTCTTGTTCCTGAAGCACCTCAACCGCATCGAATGGAGCGATCAAGACGGAGGCGGAGGCTGGCTTGAGCGCTCGGAGGGCAAGCTGGGTCAAGAGCATGTGGTTTGCGTAGATTCCAACACCTCTTTGAAAGAAGAGTGGCTTGTCTTTGGGACCGAAATTGCGCCCACTCCGGATGAGACATCGGAGCTGGAGCTCGCCTTCCTTCTTGATCGGGACAGCGAAGGTCAGCCGGCGATAGTCCCCGCCAGCGACAGCACGCTGGTCACCTATTTCCCGACGAAGAAGGAAACCCGACTGGGCTTTCTGATCCAGGCGCCTTTCGACCTCGCGCCGAATCGTGAGTCACTCCACGAAGATTCACCGGTGAACACTCGAATCATCAGAGACGCCGCCGACTTCCTCGTGAAGGTGCTTTACAGAATCCGTGATGCCGGCCTGTTGACCCCCAACACACTCCAGGCACTACCGCTCGAGCACGAAGCGTTCCGACCAGGCAGCTTCTTCCATCCCATGTTTGAGAGCGTGCGCGAGGCACTGCGTCGCGAAGCGCTCCTTCCGAGAGCCGATGGTGGGTTTGCCCCAGCGTCCGAGCTTCGGATCCCTGGCAACCGCAGCCTTCGAGATCTTCTGACTCCCTCGCAGCTGGGGGAGCTGCTTGGCAAGGGGACTGAAGTCCATTGGATGAGCCCGGAGATCTCGAAGAACCGTACCCCCAGGCTTCACCGCTACTTGTTTGGGTTCGAGCCGCCTTATCGCTACGTCAGAGAGGAAAGCATTCCTCCATTGATCCAGGATCTCGAGGTCGGAATCGAGCGGGTTCTCGATGGCCTCGCTCCGGAGTTCCTTGCCCGCCAGTCCGATGCGTGGATCGCGCGCCTCTATCGCGTGCTGGGGGAACAGAGGGCATTAGCCCAAACGTTGCACGAGCGACGCCTCATTCGAACGGAAAGCAACGAACACGTTGCGGCGTTGGGCCCCAGTGGCGACCCACAGATATGGTTGCCACCGGCGGGGCCAACCGAGTTCCAAACCGTGAGACGAGCGGTGGCCGCTGCCCAGGAGTCGCGCGTGTTTCTGGACCTGCTCGGCCTCACCGAGCCCGACCTCGTAGACGACGTACTGACATCCACGCTTCCCCGATATCGAGGCGACCTGACAATCAGTCCCAATGAACATCGGGCAAACCTCGGGCAGATACTCCAGGCCCTCCGCACTGCGTCGAAAGAGAAGAAACGCCACCTGCTTAGCCGAGTCCAACAAGCAGAGCTGGTGCAAGCGAGGAATGCGGCTACCGGGAACATCGCCTGGTGCCAAGGACTCGTCACCTATCGCAGCACAGATCCTGGTCTGCTGCGCTTCGCGAAGGGTAACCCAGCGTTCTGGCTGCTCGCCGAGGACGACCCGGACGGCGAGCTTGATGAGCTCTGGGACCTCCTCGGCGTTCGCTCACGTCTACAGGTCCAGTGTCGCGTCGCCGACCGCCGCGGACACGTCCAGATCGTCTCCGAACGGGGTCACCATGAACGCGGCCTTCACGGCTTCGACCCCGATTTCAGCATCGATGGCCTCGCCCATGCGCTCGCGGAGCCGACCCTCGAGAAAGCCGAGTTTATCTGGCGGCATCTGCTCCAATACGAGAGCTCAATCCGAGGAGAAGTCGAAAAGTCGACGAGGCAGAACTGGGAAGGCTCCAGCGTCAGCAGTCGGCTGTCCAAGGCCGGCGAGCTGCTCGTCAGGTCCGAGTGGCTTCCCGACCGGAATGGAAGTTTCCACTGCCCGGGTGAGCTAACGCTCGACGAACTACCCGATGGTTTCCATCGTAACGAGACTCTCGCCAGCGCGCTTCGCATGGTCGCCTTGGCCGCGCGCGACGAGGTCGCGCGAACGCTTGGACTGGGGGCGGAAGACCTCCCAATCCTCATCGCGAACCTGGAGATGCTCCCCGATTTCGTCGCGAAGTTAAGGGAGAGCGGCGCGCGAAGCATCGTCCCGGCAGAGAGTGACGAGACGCCGCCGGCGACCCATATCGCCAACCGGCAGCGAACCGGGGGAGCTGACGTGCCTCTGGATGCGCCGCTTCCAGTCGCGGGCCCCCGGACCAAGATGCACGCCCGCGATGCGATAGACGACAGTCGCGCAAAACCCAAGCCCTTCCGAGTGGAGGAGCGCAATGGGGTTCGCAAGGTGCTCGGCAAGGACGCTGCGGAGCAACAGCAGAGAGCGAAAGAAGAGCTCCTCGCCGACTACGCAGGGCGTTGTCAGGTTTGTCGCAGGACGTTCATCACCAAGGGCGGGTCCAAGGATTGCGAGCTTTTTCAATGGCAGCCCGCGGTGTCCAAAGCTGGAGAGCTGGTGGCGGGCAACTTCCTCCTCGTCTGCGGCTGGCATTCCGCGCTTCTCCATCGAGCGAAGTTCACGCTGTTCGGCGACGAGGGAGTCGATACCGACGGTCTGGTAACGCGCATTGCTGACAGCACGGTTGAGGAAGACCTCGATGGGCCAGCATTCTCGATGCCCATCTCATTTCATCAAGTCGCCGACGGCGACCGGCTCACCACCACGACGGTGCGTGAAGCCATTCGATTTTCGGAGCCGCATTGGATCTCATTGCGGCTCCTTCTGGGGATAGGGGAAGAGCATGAATAGCGAACCGCCGGTCGGCGCAAGGGTCCAACTCCGCGGACAAGTGTCGAACCAAGGAGTCGTCACGCGAGTCGAAGCCGGGTACGCCAGCGTCTTTTGGGCCGGTGGCCGCGAGGAGATGGTCGCGGTCGCGGATCTAGAGAAACATGGTGCAAAGAGCGCTGAGGACTGCAGTCCTGACGAGCTGCTTCGGGCGCTGACAGCAAGCCGTCTCGAGCACCCCCTCACCAATCAACTTCTCTCCTACCGCGCCAGTCGGACCAAAATGTTCCCTCACCAGTTCATCCCGGTTCGAAAGCTCGTCCATTCCCCTGGCCAGCGACTCCTAATCGCGGACGAGGTCGGCACCGGAAAGACCATCGAGGCAGGCCTCATTTGGGCCGAGCTCGAAGCTCGCGCCGCGGGCGGTCTGTCCAATGTTCTCGTGGTTTGCCCGAAAGCGCTGGTGGAAAAGTGGAAGCAAGAGTTCCTACACCGCTTCGAGCTGTCGCTTGAGCACCTCGACTCCACCATGCTCCGAGCCGCCCTCGCGAGCGCTGAGCGAGACGGAGCGCTGGCTCCGCAGTTCTCGCACGCCATCGTGGGGTTGGAGCTCCTTCGCAGCCGCCTCGGGGACCTCTTGCACGCAGACCCGCGCTGGGACTTGGTCGTCATCGACGAGGCACACCATCTCCGCAACACGAGCACCAAAGCTCACGCCATTGGTCGGGCGTTGGGAGAGAGAACCAATGCGATGGTCCTGCTCACAGCTACGCCCATGCAGACTTCCACCGATAACCTTCGCGCGCTTTTCCAGATACTCGACGTCAGCGTCGCCGACGACTCGACGACCTTCCAGAACGAGCTGGAGCACGACATGCGCTTGAACGACCTGCTGGCGTTGGTGCGCAAGCGTCCACCGGACTGGCGCTCCGACGTGGACCAGCAGCTTTCGGATTTGCGCACGATGCGACCCGGGCTCGCGCCATCGCTGCAGCAAGTCGACGATCTGATTCAAGCCGTCGACGCGGGGGACAGCGAGACGCTTGCCGCCTCTCACGCCAACCTCAGGCAGCGAGTGCAAGATCTGCAGACCTTTGCTCCTTTCATGACGCGAACGATGCGCGTGGACGTCGACGAGAAGCGGCCGATGCGAGAGCCAGTGGTTCGCAAGGTGGAGTTCACACCCGCGCAAAGAGCGTTTTACGACGCCGTCCTCGACCAAGCGATGGAACGCGCCCAGGAGAAGGGCATTCCGCCCGGGTTTGCGACCCAGATGCCGGAGCGCCGGACCGCGAGCTCGCCGGTCGCGGTGGCCAGACAGGTCTTGGAGCGCCATTCGCAGGGCAGCGCAGAGGCGGCGGAAAAATCGTCTTGGACAGACGCAAACGTTACCGAGCTTGCTCCCTTGGCTCAGCGGGTTCTCAACGAGGAGGATCCGAAGATCGCCGAGCTTCTTACCGCGATACAACGGCTCTTTGAAGAGGGGCACACAAGTCTCATCGTGTTCTCCACATTCAAGCGAACGCTCGCGTACCTGACGGCCGCGCTCCGAACGGCAGGGTTCACTGCCGAGCAATTCGATGGTGACACGCCTCAGAGAGACGACGAATGCCGCAAAGGTCAGAAGAGTAGGGAAGCCATCGCGGCCGCGTTCCGCGCCGGAGAGTTTCAGATCCTCGTCGCAAGCGAGGTTGCGAGCGAAGGCTTGGATTTCCAGACCTCCTCGGCGTTGGTCAATTACGACCTTCCGTGGAACCCGATGCGCGTCGAGCAGCGTATCGGTCGCATCGATCGAATCGGCCAGGAATCGGAGAAGGTCACAGTGGTGAGTTTCTCCACGCCCGGTACAATCGAGCACCGAATCCTCGAGCGACTTTACACCAGGCTCGAGGTATTCGAACGCGCTCTCGGAGAGATGGAAGTGGTGCTCGGCGATGCGCTCGAGCAGTTCCACCGAGACCTGTTCTCAAAGAAACTCACCCCCGCTCAGCAAGAAGAGCACCTCGACCGCATTGCGGTGGGGCTGGTGGATCAAAAGCGGCGCCTTGAGGAGGTGGAGCAGGAGCACGGTGCCCTATTCGGTGCTGTACAGCGCGTAGAGGTCGACAAGGCGGACTTCCAACGAATGGAGCGGAACTTCCTGCCGCCGCACCATCTACGTCAGTTCGTCGTGGACACGCTGAACGAGGCGCATGGCCCCAACACGGTCAAGGCAGCCCTCCAAGAGCAAGTCGCATTCGACCTCGAAGCCCTCAGGCCCGACTTAGAGAGTCTCACGCGCTCGTTGCGCCCCGCGAGCAGCGCCAGGCGAAGCGTCCGCCGGCTCGTCGATCGAGCGCGCAACGGGGACACACAGCTCATCGGGACATTCCACGACTCCGAGTACCACGAGCAAGTGGAGTTCGTGCACATCCGACATCCCTTGGTTCTGCTGGCCCGATATCTCCGACGGAAGTCCGAACATGCGGCTCCAATTGCCTACGGTCGGGTACGTCCTCCGCAAGGGCTTGCCTACCGCGGTCCGTTACTCCTTGGCTGGGCCATCGCTTCGCATCAGGCAGCGCTGTCACTCATTGAGCTCAAAGAGATCGCCGTAGCACCGGACGGCTCCGAGGTAGATCTTGGAAGCGACTTGCGTCCGATCGACCTGCTTGAACACGCAACTGCAGCGCCAGAGTCGGTGTCCGCGGCCGTCGACTGGTCAGAGGTCATCGAGGGGCTTCCCAGCCGTCTGGCGGATGCGAGCCGCGACGTCAGAAAGCAGCTTCATGCTCGCAACCAGGCGCTGGTAGAGCGCGCGCGGCATTCGTTCGAGAACAGCTCCGCGAGTCGTCGTCTCTGGCTTGAAGAGCAACTACGCGCCGACGACCTCGACCTCAAGCGGCGACGCATGTTCGAAGGTTGGCTCTCACGCCTAGACCGCGAGCTGGCTGCGGATCTCGAAAACCTCAAGACGAAGGCTCACCTCAACAGCACCTGTGAGTTCATCGGCGCCGCCGTCTTCGAGGTGGTCGACGGCCACTAGGGGAGCGAACGCAGTCAGGCTTTCGCTCTCGCGCAGTTTTTCGGCGCCCGGCCCCAACGCTCTAGAGTGCTCCTAGCGCCCATGACCCGCATGATCCCCGAAACCATCCACTCCTCGGTCCAAAGCGGGGCCGAGAAGCGGGTGTTCGAGGTCATCCGCGACGCCCCCAACACCACCAACTGGCTCTGCCTCCACTCCCTCTCCCTCGCCCACCACGCCACCAAACGCCGCGCCGAAATCGACTTCGTCCTCCTCACCCACCACGGCATCTTCATCCTCGAAGCCAAAGGCGGCCGCCTCAAACGCCGCAAAGGCACTTGGTACTCCGTCGACAAACACGACGCCCTCCACCCGCTCCCCGAAAGCCCCTTCGACCAAGCGTCCACGGCCATGTTCGCCCTCCAGCGCCAAATCCGCCAACGCTTCCCATCCACCCCCCACGCCGACCCCCTCTTCGGCTACGGCGTCCTCACCCCCGACATCGTCTTCGACCTCGACTCCCCCGAATCAGACCGCCGCCTCGTCTACGACTCCCGCGACACCGCCCACCCCTTCACGCGCTACATCAACCGCCTCGCCGAGTTCGCCCGCGCCGCCGAGGCCCGCGACAAACGCCCCGCGCTCAAGCCCGAGGCCATCGACGCCATCGCCCACTACCTCCGCGGCGACTTCGACTTCATCCCCACCGCCGACGCCATCCTCGACGACGTCCGCAAGCAGCTCGACCAGCTCACCCAAGAGCAGCGCATCGTCCTCGACGTCCTCCACGACTCCGCGCGCGTCCTCGTCGACGGCGGGGCAGGGACGGGCAAGACCCTCCTCGCCATCGAAGCCGCCCAGCGAATGGCGCGCGCCGGCCACCGCGTCCTGTTCCTCTGCTTCAACAAGCTCCTGGCCGCCCGCCTCGAAGACCGCATCGCCACCAAGTCCTACGCCGGCGAGCTCGTTGTCCGAAACCTCCACCGCCACTTCTTCGAGGTGGTCGAGGGCACCGAGTGGCAGCCCACCGTCGACGCCGCCATCGAGCAAGACAAGCAGACCGCCTTCGACCAAGTCCTCCCCGAGCACGCCGCCCTCGTCGCCAGCGACCGCGACGACCAACGCTTCGACGTCCTGGTCGTCGACGAAGCCCAGGACATCCTCACGTCCCCGAACCTCGACGCCCTCAACGAAATGCTCCGCGGCGGCCTACAAGACGGCCGATGGTGCTTCTTCCTCGACGGTCGCGAACAAGCCAAAGTCTACGGAAAGATGGAAGACGAAGCGCTCAACCGCCTCACCGCCCTGGGCGTCCGCGAGCGCCTCACGCTCAACTGCCGCAACACCCGCCCCATTGCCCGCCAAACCGCCGTCGTCTCGGGCGCCAAGCACCGCGTCAAAGCGCGCGTCGACGGCCGCCCCGTAGACTTCCACCCCTACCGAGGCCGCTCGGGCTGGCTCAAAGAGCTCGAGCGCCTCATCACCGACCTCCGCCGCGACAACGTCCCACCCGGCCGCATCTCCGTCCTGCTCCTCAAGACCCCGCGCGGCGACGAAGACAAACACCTGCAGCGCATGG
>JABDJF010000022.1 GCA_013002645.1 Myxococcales bacterium | reverse complement strand
GGTCGAACCCACGGATTTGGGACCGGCTGCGGTGATGGCCACAACCAAGCGGAGGTCCCAATGCCCGGACGGCGCGATTGGCTCTGCGGCAAGCCCGTCTTCGCCCGGCGCGCCGGCCGCAAGCTCGACGAAGCCGCCAAAGACCGAACGAGCCGCGGAGGCGCTGGAACGCCTCGCCAGCGCGCTCAATCGAGTCAGGTCCAGCTCTTGTCCCGACGCGCGGGTGGCGGCGGCGGCGAGCGCAGCGAAGCCCGAGGCGCTCGACGCGAGGCCCGCCGCTGTGGGGAAATGGTTGGTGCTCGTCACAGTCGCCCGATGCTCGATTCCAGCGGTTGCTCGCACCCGGTCGAGCAACTCGGTCGTGCGTCGGGTCTCGGCCGCCGTGGCTCTCCGTCCGTCGAGCAGGAGCTGGTCGTGCTTCCGTCCCGGTTCGAAGCGGACTTCCGTTTCGGTGACGAGCTCTTCGAGTGTGAGTGAAATGCTCGGGACCGCCGGTAGATTCCGCGTGATGTCGGACTTGCCCCAGTACTTCGCCAAGGCGATGTTTGCGTGGGCGGTCGCGCGCGCGGGTAGGAGACTAGGCGGCACGCCCCACCTCCTCGACAAAGGATTCGGCCGCGAGTGCCCCCGATATCCGATCCGCATGCTCGGCCTCCGCGGCGAGCGCCACCATGCAGCCCCCGCCTCCCGCGCCGGTGATCTTCGCTCCGAGCGCCCCGGCCGAACGAGCCTCTCGACAGAGTGCCTCGAGTCGGTTCGTGCTTAGATTCAGGGAGCGCAAGATCTCGTGGTTTCTATTGAGAACGGCTCCGAGTGCAATGAGGTCGCCGCTGCACATCGCGGCTTCGGCATCGATGGCCAGTGTCTTCACCTCATCCAGCGCGCGGCGCGCCCACTCTGGGCTCCCTGCGAGCCGCTGAGACACCCGTGCGACCATCTCCTTGGTGTTCGAACGCTGACCGCTGTGCGCGACGACCAGGAAGATCGAGCCCTTTGGCGAGATACGCCGAGGGGGCGAGGATCGTCGATAACAGAGCAAGCCGCCCAGCGCCGACGCGAGATTGTCGATGCCCGAGGGATCTCCGTGGAAGAATCGTTCCCATTCGAGCGCGAGCGCGCCCAGCTCCGCACGAGAACGCGCTACTCCCAGCGCTTTGTCGATCGCGTCGATCAGGGACACCCCTATCGCGGCGGAGCAACCTAGGCCAGCCCCCGGCGGAAGCGCCACGCGAACGACGAAACGGAGCGGTGGACGATCGGCATACCGCGACAGGATCCGTTCGAAAGCCCGTTCGAGAGGTTCTTCACTTTTGGCGTTGGGGCGCCATGTTCTTCCCCAGGGCTCGACGTGAAGCGAGTCCTGGTCTGCGGGCCGCGCGATCGACGAGACTCCCCGCCGAATACCCGCCGCGATTGCCGGCGTGCCGTGCACGACCGCGTGCTCGCCAACGAGGATGATCTTCCCTCCACCGAACCCCATCGCAGTGTTCGTCACGTCAGGCCTGGCGGATGGTGAGCTTGTCGGCCAGCTCGATGAGCATGCCCCGGCCTTGAGACTCGAAGCAGGCCCGGTCCAGGGCGGACAGCGCGTCGTTTCGCAGGTCTGCAATCCGCTGCTCTAGTCGATCGATCACGCCGGAATCGTGAAGAATCCTGCGTGCTTCTCCGAGCTCGCGTTCGTTTGCCTCGCCCCGACCCACGATGGCCTCAACCGGCAGCCGTTCGGCCGGATCGGTCGAGCGACGAAGCTCGGCGAGCACGCTGCTCATCTTCCCGTGTGGGATGTCCATGCCCGGCTTCCCGGTGCTGTCGGGAGATCCCAGCGCTCCGAGAAGATCATCTCTGACTTGGAACGCTTCCCCGATTGGATCGGCCCAATCCGCGAGCGCGCGGAGTTGTTCGGTGCTCGGGTTCCCAAGCAGCGCTCCGAGAAGAAGCGGCCCACGCACCGAGTAGCTCGTCGTCTTCAGAGCGTGCATGCGGGCGACATCCTCGTCTCCCGTGAGGTCGAGCTGCTGGCCGCAGTACACTTGTTTTTGAATCTGAAGGAACATCGCGCTGGCTCGGGCCCAGGACTGGGTCGGGTAGGGCGCTTCGAGAAAGAGCTCCCAGGCATAAACCGACGCCAAGTCGCCGGCGAGCACACCGAGCGCAGCGCCCAGGTGCGGATCCCGATGTCGGTGTTGCAAGCTCGCGTGTACCGCGCTGCCACCCCGGCGTATCTCGTCGTCGTCCATCCAGTCGTCGTGAATCAGAAGGTAGCTCTGCAGTAGCTCCAGTGAGGCGCTGAGCTCGACCAGTCGCTCCATGCCGTCGCCCGGGCGCACGCATCGGTACCCAGCCACTGCGACTGCGGGCCGAAGACGTTTCCCTCCGCGCATCGTAATCGCCTCGATCTCGTCGACGAGCTCGAGGGTGGGAGGGGAGATCTCCTTCGTTTCTCGCTTCTTCGCGTCGAAGAACTCGCGCAAAGCGATATCGACGCCCGACCGGACCGTTCGGAGCCAATCTGTCGGTACGGCTATCGTCGGGAGCTCAGGCGCGGCGTGAAGGTGCGGGGCTTGCATGGGGTCTCCCTGGTTGGTCGTGATCGGTGAGGAAACGACGAAGAAGCGCGAGTGCCATCACGGGAAAGTATTGTCGGTAGAGACGGTAGTTCAGCAGTGCGGTTTCGAAGAAAACGCCCACGAACTGCCCGTCGGGCCACTCCCCTGATTCCAGTTGCGTGAGCTCGAGGAATCCCGCGGCGCGAACGAGTGCGGCGACGTTCGACTCACGTGCTTCGACCAAGGTGATGAGCGCCCAGGCCGTCTGCACCGGGAGCCCCTCGAGCGCATCGACGTATCGTCGCATTTGACGGCTGGCATGATGCTCGCCCCAGCCGCCATCCGCGCGCTGATGTGCCAGCAACCAATGGCATGCT
The DNA here is from genome assembly GCA_013002645.1 of Myxococcales bacterium. Lineage (GTDB taxonomy): Bacteria > Myxococcota_A > Polyangia > Polyangiales > Houyiibacteriaceae > SG8-38. The sequence goes on along the minus strand of JABDJF010000022.1, from coordinate 1,025 downwards.
TTTCGGACCCGCTGGTCGGAGGGGGCGACCCCGCTGGCCAGCAGCCCGCGGACGCCAAACATCGTGCCGTAGATGTACTGCACGCCCCAGGCCGCGTCCCAGGTGCCGTCGAGATTTTGGGCCCGGACGAGAAAAGCGCGCGCGCGGTCCATGGCGCGTTGAATCCGGTGACGCAAGAGATTCGGATACCGGTCTTGGACTTCGCGCAAAGCGATGAGGGACGACGCCGTACACTCGACGTACGAGCGCTCGACCATGCAGCCACCGAACATCTCCGAGGGATTCATCCATTCGAGAGGAATCGAGGTCTTGCTCGGCTCATAGCTTCCGAAGCCGCCGTCGGGGTTTTGGCATCGGAGAATGAACCGGCAGGCGCGTGCGGTGTCCTCTTGGCCCAAGCGCTGGGGCTGTGTCTGCAGCAGTGCGATCAGGGCCTCGGCGGTGCAGTCGCTCACGGGCCAGCCATGTCGGACCTCGGAGAAACACCAGCCACCGGTCGGATCAATTCGGTTCGCAGCACGGTAGTCGAAGGTCGCTGTCGCGATCTGTTGACCAGCGAGAAACGATGAACCGCGGACAAGCGCTTCGGCGCCGCCTGCCAACGGGACGATGGCAAGGGCCTGAAGCGCAAAAGAAGTATCCCAGCAGACGCTTCCTGCACCAGCGACCCGAGACCCTTGCTCGGCATCCTCCCAGAACCAGGCATCCAGGCCGGCGACGGCCTGCTCGATCTCAGCGTCGTTTGGATCGTTCGACCAAAGCGCCAGGATGCTGAGAAGCCCGTTCACCGGCGAGAGCGACAGGTAACTGCTGGCCCTGAGGTCGCTCCGCATCCGTTGGCGAAGCCCGTGAAGGACACGCGCTCGCACGCTCTCGGGTTGAACGCGCTCATACAGGCGGCTTAGCCCGAAGAGGATCCGGAGGCCGACGCTCGCGCGAAACGGCGCGTCCTCCTTTCGGACCGAGCTCGCGAACGCTCGGAAATCGATCCGATTATAGCGGCCGACGTAGAGCTCGGTCCGCAG